>NZ_JBSFYR010000124.1:0-16482 GCF_053599875.1 Streptomyces sp. NPDC005151
GCTGGTCGAGCACGAGGCCTACGCCAACGGCCTGCAGAAGAACGTGTTCGACGTCGTCCGCTGACAAGGCTCCCGCACTCGCCCGGCCGCCGCGTCATCGGACGTGGCACCCGTCGGAAGGACCTGCTCGGCGGACATTGGGTCACCGTGCGGACCACGAGGAAGACCGCGATGTGAAGTCCGGCCAGATAGATGGTCGCGGTCTTTTCGTAGCGGGTGGCGATGCCGCGCCACTGCTTCAGGCGGTTGATGCACCGCTCGACGGTGTTGCGCTGCTTGTCTGCCTCGGGGTCGAAAGCGGGTGGCCTGCCGCCCCGGCTGCCCCGACGTAGCCGGTGGCGCCGCTGATCCGCGGGGACCGGGATGACCGCTCGGATAACGTGTTTGCGCAGGTACTCGCGGATGGCGCGCGACGAGTAACGACCTTGGGGGAAATTGAGGTCGGGGCGTGTTGGCCTGGCGGTTTGGCTGGTGGGTGATCAGCAGGCCGTGGTGCGGACGGGCACGAGTTCGGTGCTCGTGCGACGTCGGGTTGCTCGTCGGGCTGCGCGGTCGGGGACCAGGCCGGCGATGGCGAGGTGGGTCTGCGCGTAGTCCTCTCGGCGTCCGGTGTAGCGCTGGAGTGGGTGCCACTGCTTGTATTCGGCGTTGGTGTGCTCCACCACGATCCGGGCCGATGACTGTCGGCGTCGTGTCTCACGCCAGGCATGCTTGTCGCCGTCGGGGGCGTCCTCGGCCGGTTTCTTCGGCGGGGCGCTGACCTGGGACGGGAACTCCTTGGCCAGGCCCTGGTAGCCGGAATCGGCCTCGGCGCGCACGTCGGGGTGGAGGCGGAACTGTTCGGCGATGCCCGCGGTACGCACAGCGGGTCGGGTAGCGGCGGCGCATTGCTGCGCCGCCGCCCCCTCAGAACCCGACATGCGCCGTTGAGCGCACCGGGCTCAAGCAAGCCCCTGTGGGCTCGCGGACGGGCAGAAGTGCCGGTCGGGTGTCGAGTCGGCGTCGACAATGAGCGTGCACGAGGCTGGGCGCGGCGAGTACGTCCGACGTTCCCGGTCCGGAGAACAGGGTGCGGCCCTGGTGGTCGCTGACCAGCGCCGCGAGATGACCCGTCTGATGGCCGACGCCGGCATCGTCCCGAAGATCGCCCAGGTCCGCTCCGGCGAGGCCGAGCTGAGCCGGATCACCGGAGCGCAGACGCCCTCGGGCGTGCCCGTCACCATCACCGCACCGCTGACCGAGCGGCCCAGGAGCGGTGGCGCGTCGTCCCGGGGCCGGCGCGGCCGTCCCGTCCGGGCAGTCGCGTCGCTCGGACCTGCCCACGCCGGAGGCGCGCGCCGCCGCCAAGCACCGCCGTACCAACCGGGCGGGGTGACCCCGGGGGCAGTTCCCCTCAGGCGATCATGAAGTCCCGTACGGGCAGGGCGCGTTCGACGATCCTGATGTCGCCGAGCCAGCCGTGCATCAACTGGTCGAGTCTGCCTCCGTACTCGTAGGCGCCGAGCAGCCAGGGCAGGCCCAGGGTGGCGAGGCCGGTGGTAGGGGTGGCGGGGTTGCGGGCGACTATGCAGCCGTCGACGTACATCGTCGTGTGCTTCCCGTCGTTGACGACCGCCACATGCCACCACCGCTCACGCAGCAGCTCATGGCTCCAGTTGGTGACGGCCCCCGGTTGGTTCAGCGGCGCCGCCGCCCACTGGAGCCCGGGGCCGTCCGATACGGAGAGGGTGGCGACGGGCTCCTCCGGGTCGCCGGAGGTCTTGCCGGCCGCCCCGAGCGTGCCGCGGCGGCCGAGCACGGCGCCCCAGGCGTTGCGTCCGGCGTCCCAGTCTGTGGGGAGGCGGAGGAAGGCCTCGATGGTGTAACCGGACCTGAACGTCTTGGTGTTGAGCGGTGCGTTGTTCTCCGTACGTAGATACGCGCCCCGCAACGGCGGCTTCGAGCCGTCGAAGTAGAGGCTGCCGTGGCCGGGCTGGTCGGGATGGTGGGCGGTGGACCAGCGCAGCGCGTCGGGCGCACTGCCGGGGACGGCTTCGCGCACCAGGTCGTTGCGGTGCCCGGACAGGTCCGGGACGCGCAGGCCGGCGTCGGCGGCGGAACCGTCCTGGTGCGAAGGGGAGTCGAAGCGCCAGTAGGCGACGGTGCCCGGTATCAGCAGCTGCTTCGCCGGGCGGGGGCCGCGCACGGGTACGGGCGCGAAGCCCGCGAAGCGCTTCTCGAAGTCGATGGGGACGGCAAAACAGTCCTGCGGACCCGTCAGTTCGATCTCGCCGCGCTCCAGGTCGTTGAGCCTCTCGCCCGCGCGGCCGAGGATCCACGGGGAGATCGTCTCCACGTCAATGGTGTTCCGGGCCAGGTCGAAGCGGTAGAGGCGGATCATGGCGCTGCCGCCGTAGTAGCGGTTCTGGTAGTTGGTGATGTGCAGATGGACGTCGTTGCCCGCGGTGTTCTTACGGGTGGTGCGTCCGGCGGGCCAGTAGTGGCCGTTGAGGGTGAGGAAGATCTGGTCGTGCCCGGCTATCAGCTCGTCCCACAGATGCTTTCCGTGGCCGGAGAGTTCGGCCTCGTCGCCGTCCGTGTCCGCGTACACCAGCTCGTGGGTGGTGAGGATGACCGGGGTGTCCGGGTGCTGGGCGATGACGTCCTTCGCCCAGGCGAGCCCGGCCGTCGACGGCCGCCAGTCGAGCGCGAGCACCAGCCACTCGCGCCCGGCGGCGCGGAACAGGTGGTACGTGTTGTAGCCGTCCGGGGTCGCCCCGCCGAACGTCGGCAGGCGCCGCATCCGCTGCGGACCGAAGGTGTCCAGGTACGGGGTGCGGCCGCGCTGATCGTCGGTGGAGGACTTGATGTCGTGGTTGCCCGCGACGACGCTGTAGCCGACCCGCCGCCGGTCGAGCAGCCCGAACGCTTCGCCGATCGCCTCGAATTCGCCTGACTGGCCGCTCTCGGTGAGGTCGCCCAGATGGGACAGGAAGACGATGTTCTCGTCGCGCCCGTGATCGAGTACGTAACGCAACGACGCCTCGACCGGCGCCTTGTCGATGCTCGCCCCGTCGAAGAGGTACTGGGTGTCCGGCATGACGACGAGCGTGAACCTGGGGCTCTCGGGGTCGGGCCGCCAACCGGCCGTGACGGCATCGGCGTTCTGCTGGGGAAGAGCCGCGGCGGGCGTGGCGGACGCGAGCCCCGTGGCTGCGGTGGCAGCACCGGTGAGCGCGGTTGCCCGCAGGAACGTACGACGGCTCGCGCCGGGCAGAAGCGGTCCGTCGGGCTGGTGGAGGGGGCTGCACATAGTTGTCTCCGCGGAGGATGAACGTCGGGGTGATCGTCTGCAAGCTAGCCGCGGGGTAGGGGAGGAACCGGTCCGTAAGGGCGACAGCCGGGCGAAGACTCCATGAATTGCACAGCGCCGGCGCGCGGGATCGTGGTGGTGGGAGCGTGCGGGCGCGGGTTGGCGAGGGCCGGGTGATGCCGGTGGTCGGCTCGGTGCGGCCGAACACTGTGGCCAGGTGGACGTCGTAGGCGGCCAGGTAGGCCAGCGCGCCGCCGCGCCCGTAGGTGTGGTCCACCCGCATCGCTCTCGCCTGGCCGGGGGCAAGGGTGGGATGGCAGCGGCAGCGGGCCTGGACGGAGGTCTTCTCGTCCGCGCCGAGCGGCTCGCCGTCCCGGGTGCGGGCATACAGGTCCAGCACGCGCTCGGCCTTGGGCCGGAAGTCCGGGTCGGTGATGAAGATCCAGGAATGGTGCTGCCAGGGTTTGATCGCGTCCTGGTCGAGCCAGCGGCGCACCGTGGAGGCCGACAGGAAAGCGCGATGCCGCGCTCGACGGCCTCGCGGGCCAGCTCCGGGCACGACCAGCGCGACAGCGGGGCGCCCGCCTCGGCGGGAAGCCGGTAGGCCAGCGCCTTGACCTGTGCCGCCTGCAGGGGCGTGAAGGCGGCGGGCCGCCCCGGGCGCTTGCGGTCGGCGAGCCCGGGCAGGCCCAGGTCGGCGAACCGGTCCCGCCAGGTGCGCACGGTGTCCACGTGTACTCCCGCCTCAACGGCGATACGCGCGTTGGACCTGCCCCGAGCCGCGAAGAGCACGATCTGTGCACGCACCCGGGCCTGGTGCTCGGTCTTGTGACCCCAGGCCGCCTTTTTCAACCGGTGCCGCTCGGCGGCGGTCAGGACTATCGGGCGCGCGACGGCAACAGGCAAGGCGGGCAAACCGATCAGCAGAAGTGGATCACGACGGCCCCAGCCTGCCGCATCCGCTTCTCGGCCGGTCGGGCAGGATGTCCGCCATGCCCACACCGGCGCCGGAGCCGACCGCTAACTACGGCGCGGACTTTGTCGGATGGGCGCGTGGGGGGATGTCCTTCCCCCGCTCACGGCAGCGTGGCCGCCTTGCGCAGCAGCACCGACCGTTCGCGGGTGTTGCGGCACAGGCGGGCGGCGAGTTCGAGCTCGGCCCGGGCCTCGGCGGTCCGGCCGAGCCGGCGCAGCAGTTCGCCGCGCACGCTCGGGAGCAGGTGTGATCCCGACAGGCGGTCGGTGGCGACCAGTTCGTCGACGATGGCGAGCGCCTGCTGCGGCCCGGTCGCCATCGCGACGGCGACCGCCCGGTTGAGCTCGACGACGGGGGAGGGGGCCACTTGGCCCAGCGCCTCGTAGAGCAGCACGACGCGCTCCCAGTCGGTCTGCGCCACCGAGGGGGCCGTCGCGTGGCAGGCGGCGATTGCGGCCTGCAGTCCGTAGGGCCCCAGGCCGCGTCCGGTGGCGGCGGCCCGGCCGATCGCGGCCAGGCCGCGGCGGATCGCAGAGTGGTCCCACAGGCGCCGGTCCTGGTCCTCGAGCAGCACCGGCTCGCCGTCGGGGCTGGTGCGGGCGGGAAAGCGCGCGGCCGTCAGCTCGCACAGCGCCAGCATCCCGGACACCTCCGGTTCGTCGGGCAGCAGGGCGGCCAGCGTCCGGGTAAGCCGGATCGCCTCGTACGCCAGGTCGGGGCGCAGCAGGTTGTCGCCGGTGGTCGCTGTCGAGCCCTCGGTGAAGATCACGTACAGCACGCTCAGCACCCCGCCGATGCGTCCGCGGCGCTCCTCGGCCGGCGGCAGCTCGAACGGCACTCGCGCCGCGGCGATCGTCTTCTTCGCCCGGGTGATCCGCGCCTGGACGGTCGGCACGGGCACCAGGAACGCGCGGGCGATATCCTCGCTCGCCAGTCCGGCGACCGTGCGTAGCGTCAGCGCCACTCGCGCCTCGGGCGCCAGCACCGGGTGGCAGGCGATGAACATCAGGGCAAGGACGTCGTCGTCCACCTGGTCGGGGTCCCACAACAGGTCGCCGGCCCGCTCTGGTGGGGCCTGCGCACCCGAAATAGCCTCTCCCTCGGCGAGTTGGCCGGAGAGCATGGCGTACCGCTCGTCGAGGGCCGCGCGGCGGCGGTAGTTGTCGATCGCCCGCCGCCGCGCGGTGGCGAGCAGCCAGCCGACCGGGTTCGTCGGCGCGCCCTCGCGCGACCAGCTGACGAGCGCCTCGGCCAGTGCCTCCTGGGCGACGTCCTCGGCGAGCTCGAAGTCCCCGGTGTAGCGGGTCAGCGCGGCGACGATCCGGGCGGACTCGATCCGCCATACGGCCTCCACGGCCCGCCGAGCCGCCTGCGGGCTCGGCGGGCCGTGCGCGTCTGCGGCCATCAGAGCTGGCCGGTCCGCTCGCGCCACGCCCGCTCCTTGGCGATCCACTCGTTGTCCTGCGGGAACTCGTCGATGGCCGGCACGCGGCGGATCTCGCACTTCGAGCCGGCGACCGCCGGGAGGCGCTTGGCCCACTCGACCGCCTCCTCCTTCGAGGCCACGTCGATCACGTAGAAGCCGCCGAACAGCTCCTTCGTCTCGCCGTAGGGACCGTCGGTGACCACCGGCGTCTCGCCGCTGAAGTCGACCACCACGCCCTGCCCCGGGTCATCCAGCCCCTCGGCAGCGACCAGCACGCCGGCCCGGACCAGCTCCTCGTTGAAGCGGCCCACCGTCTCGAGCATCTCCTCGAAGGGCGTCCCCATCATCTTCGCCACCGACTCGTCCGTGCCACGCATGATCAGCATGTACTTCGCCATCTTCGGCCTCCTGTGTACGGGGTCGTCCCTCGACCCCCTCACCCCTAGGTCGAACGGCGCGGCCGCGGATCGACACGACGCCACTCCGACTTACGACCAACACGATGCCAGGCCCGGATCGGTCGCGAACACGGTGTCCGGGTCGAGTCCGGCCGCCTGGCAGCGGTCGGGCTGGTCGGTCCACGACCGCGGGATGTACAGCTCCCGGTCCACCGCGGCGTGTCCGCGCCTCCCGGCGTAGACCAGGTAGACGGCGACCTGGGAGTTTCCGAGCTGTTCGGCACGCGCGACCGCATCAACACCTGGATGCAGGACCACCCGGAGGACTACCGCTGACGGGGCCGCGTCGTCCAGGGACCCGGCCTCGAGGGCGTGTCCATGAACTAGCGATGCCCGAGCGGTAGGGACGCCGGCGCAACGCGGTCGAACGGTGCATCAACCGTCCAAAGCAGTGGCGCGGCCTGGCCATGCGAACAGACAAGCTCGCCATCGCCTGTCAGGCCGCACTGCACCTCGCCGCGATCCTCATGTGGACCCGGCACTGACCGAAGGCCAGCCCCTAGGACAGCGGGTGACCGCCAACGCCCAACCGGCTGACGCCTCGCCGGGCCGCAGCTGTCCGATGCGCTCGACCGGATCGCCGAGGAAATCATGCCCGGACTGCGGTGATGGCCCACCTGCCTCCCTGCCACTTAGAGTCATGCCCATGGCCAACCCTGAACTCGAAGAACGCCTGGCAGCGCTGGAGAAGAGCCAGGAGCGCATGGCTTTGGACCTGGCACGTCTGGAGAGCGCCGTACGGGACCTGAGGCGACCGAGCTTCTCGTTCGTCATCCGGGTGGCCATCAGCCTCATCGTGCTGTGGGCGGCGCTGCAGTTCGTGCCGATGGTCGCTCTGATGCTGGGCTCGGCGATCTTCAACCAGGGCGGCCGGCCGGCGATCGGGGCGATCGCGCTGATCGTCATCGTGGCGGTGGCCGTGACCGTCACGGTCAAGGCAGTGCGCAACCGCAGAGCTTCCGCTTCCCGCTGACCAGGAGGCTGCCCGGAAGATCGCCCCGGCGCGAGCGCGAGGCGACTCGAACCGGGGCGTCCGGAACCGGGAACGTGATCAGACGATCAGGATCGGAATCAGGATCAGCTGAACACGACAGAACGGAGCTTCAGCCGCTCGGAGGCGTGACCGCCGAAGGGCCGAAGGGTGAAGAAGGCGCCCTCGCAGTCGGGGCCGGTGAAGACGGTGGCGGTGGAGTCGGTGTAGTTCCAGGGAGAGTCGGCGGGGTTCGACGAGCCCGGGTCGGCCACCTCGGGCAGCGTGATGCACTCCCGGCTCGCCGGGTCGATCAGGTAGGCGTACTGCGGGGTGCCGTCGAGCCCGGTGAACCGGTAGAGGAAGTCTCCGGAGGCCGCGTCGGCCGCGGTCGGCAGAGTCACGACGAGCGCGAGAGCGCCGAGGGCGGCAGCCACGGTGGTACGAAGACGCATGAAGGGCACTCCTTGTGCGGTGCGAGGGAACGCGTACCGCACCAGCGTGCCCTGTTGACCTGCGCCTATGACTGAAAGAACAAGTTCAGTCACTCAGAAGTGGGCTGCTGAATCGGTTTGCCGACGACCATGAGGGTCACCTCGTCGGACTCGCCGCCTGGTGAGCCCACACGAAGTCCTGCCCCCGTGAGGTGTTGATCCTTCGGAACGGCGGAGGGAACGCGGCGAGCGCCTGCGCGGGTGCGGATAGACCGCGCCCTTGCCGATGTCCGCGCGACGCGCGACGCCGTCGATGGTGCGGTCGGGAAATCCGAAGGCGCCCACGGTCCGCGGCTCCCTACGCTCGCCTCATTCAGTTGGCGGTGGCCCCAGATGCTCATTTCCCATTTTTCCTGCTTCTCCATGCAAAACAGTAATTCTCGCAGCTTGCGGCCTATGACCCCGGGCGGGAACCGAAACAGGGCTCCGTGCGTGATCGGTTCTGACGGTTCAAGGGCTGCGCCAGGCATCCGAGGTTGTGGCTCGTAGAATGCGGCTCGAAGTCGTTACCGGCATCGGAGGAGGCGTGGAATGGGATTCGACGAGGAACGGGCCGAGTTGCGGGCTGCGGCGGCCGAACGCGGCTCGGCCGCCATGCGGTTGAACGGCCTTCCCGAAGAGGGCCCGGCACCGGGCTACGGCCCTGGAGCCCCGCCGAAGCTCGCGTCGACGGCGTCCGAGAAGAAGGCCGCCGCCGGGGTCATAGAGAACGAACTGCTGACGAGCACCACGAAGGCGGGCGGCCATGCGGACGAGTCCAACAGCAGTGCCGTGAGCGCATTCAGCGGATGGGCGACCGCAGTCGCACTGAAGAAGGTGCAGACCACCTGGGACGGGCAGGTGAAGACGCTCATGGGCCGCCTGGGAAGGGAGCGCGACGGCCTCAGGAGCACCGCCACCACCTTGACGGGGGTCGATGGCGACCGCCGTGACGGTATCAACGCCATCAGGCTGCCGTCGGCGTTCGACGGCTATCGGTGAATGACCGGAGGTCACCGTACGACTTCGAGGCGTTCCAGGGGAATTGATTATGCTGACATACCGCGATGTCATGACCACCGACTTCGGGAAGCTCTCCGCCGCTGCTGATAAATGGAAGTCGATGGCGGATGAATTCGCGAAGGTCGAAAAGCGTTACCGGGACGGTGTTCAAAAAGTCACGCTCGGTGACAGCTGGTTGGGTGAGAGCGCGGACGCCGCCTCCCTGAACTTCGCGGCGACCCGGTACGAGTACCAGGCCGCCCAGACCCAGGCGAAAGCGACGGCGACACTACTGCTCAACGCGCACGCCCAGTTCGTCGAACTGAAGGAGCGACTGGAGTCCGCGCGCGCCGACGCCGTCAAGGCCGGCATGAAGGTCTCCGAGCAGGGCAACGTCGCTTTCGACTACGAGCGGGCCACCGAAGGTGAGCGCAACGCTCTCCGCCACGACCCGGACTACGCCAAGAGCGTCCGGGACAGCGAGCAGTCCTGGGCCGATTACATCAAGTCCTGCGTGAAGGCCGTCGACGACGCCGACAAGGACTTCCAGAAAGACCTCGAAGCCGTGGTCAAAGACACCGGCGGCGGCAAGAACGACGGAACGACGGGCGGCTTCAACGGCAACGCCGACAAGGTCGCGACGGCGGACGACCAGCAGAAGCAGGAGCGCATGGAGCTCGCCTCGCTGGCCATGCGCGACGGCGAGACGCTGGACGACTACCTGCAGCGCCTCCAGAGGGACGGCGTGGAGAAGATCACGGGCAGCAAGAGGCTCGCGGATCTCTTCGCCGCCGTCCAGAAGGGCGCGATCACGGCTTCCGCCTTCGCCGCCGCTGTCGGCGGGAGCGCGGGCGGTGCCTTGAAACTGTTCAAGTACCTGAAGCAGGGCAAGGACGTCACCGCGCCCGGTACCTTCCTCTCCACGTTCATCAACAACCGGATGGCCGGGGCCGTGCCCGGAAGCTTGTTGAGCAAGGTTCCGCCCGGGTTGGTCAACGCCGTCACCGGGTCCGACGAAGCCGCCATGTTCGGCGGGTTCATGCGGAACGGTTCCTTCTTCATGCCGTCCGCCGCAGAGGCCAACCTCGTCAAGGTCGCGCAGAACGGAGGTCTCGCGAATGCCGCGAAGGCCGCCGGATGGATCCGGGGCGCGGGGGTCGTCGGCGGCGTCGCGGCGACCGCCTACGGTGTCGCCAACCTGGCCACGTACGACGCCGAAATGATCAAGGCCAATCCCTCGAAGTTCGCCAGCGACCTCAGCGGAACCGCTTTCAGTGCGTCGATGACCGCGCTGACCGTGGCGCCCAACCCGGTCACGGCCGGTCTGGCGGTCGGTACGGGCCTGGTGTACGCGGGCTGCCTGGTCTGGGACAACCATGAGGCCATCGGCGAAGGCATCGACAAGGCCGGGGACTGGGTGGGCGACAAGGCCTCGGACATCGGGGACGGCATCGCCGACGGCGCGAAGAAGCTGGGCAGCGCCCTCAACCCGTTCGACTAGCGAGGGAAGAGCATGTACACGACCATCAGCCCGTTCACGCTCGCCTACTGGAAGGAGAAGCAGCCCCACGGCCGCACCAAGTTCGGCTGGCAGGGCACTTCCCCGGAGTTCGGCGACGTCCGGGTGGTGTACCCCGCGGGCCCGGACGTGCCGAACGCCCTCGTCACGGAGGTACGCGGTGGTCTGATCCCCCCTGCCACCTTCGAGACGCGTGGCGTGCACACGGATGTCGCAGCCATGCCGACCCTCAACCGCTCGACGCTCCGCGTGGGTGACGCGCTGGTGCGGATGAACCGGAACCGGTGGGCGCCCAGCCACCGGGGGCGTTCTCTGCACATGACGTATCTGGGCGACTCCTACAGGCTCACGGCGATCAACCGCCGGGCGTACGAGCTGTCCCGGCAGCCCGACTCCGAGGATCCCGGCGCCGTCATCGCGGTGCGGCAGTCGGGCATGGGGGGCGGACGGAAGGTGGCCGTGCAGGCGACGGGGCGGGTCCTGCCCGCCGACGTCTCGCTGGCGGTTCTCTTCTCCGGAGTCGACCGGTCCGTGCTGACGCGGCGCGGAGCCGTGCGCGCGGGTTTTTCCAGGATCTTCAACTTCTGGGCCGAGTCCCAGTACTGAGCGACTATCAAGTGAGTGCGTATGCCTTCGTTCGACATTTCCCGGTCCCGCTTCCGGCTGGCCGACGAGCATCTGATCGTGCTCTCCGAGCTGGCTGCGGGGAACGCGGCGCCCGACGAGTTCGTGGCGGCCCGGCAGGAGCTGCTGGACTGCGGCCTCATCAGCGGGGAGGGCAAGCTGTCCCCGCTGCTGCTGCCGCTGATGAAGACGGTCCTCACGCCGGGGGTGGTCATCTCGCTGGAGGCCGCCGGCCGGCAGGGCCGGCTGCACCACGGCATGCTCATCGGTGAGGAACACGTCGTCGCGCACGAGGCGTGGCCGGGCACGGCCGAGGCCGAGTACTCCTGCGTCGAGCCGAAGATGCTGGTGTGGAAGCTCGCCGACATGGTGAACCTCCAGCAGTCCTCGACCGGCCGGGACACAGCCGCCTCCGTCGTCGAGACGACCATCGGCACCGCCGAGGCGGGGCTCGCGGTCCTGGAGGGCGAGCGCCTCGGCCGGTCCGCCGACGAGGAGCACGGGGCGATCCGCCGGGCCCTCGCGGCGGGTGGCGGCCTCGGTGAGCCGGCGCTGACCCTCCTCGCCGACCTGATCTCCGAGCTGCGTTCGAGCTGGCGCCTGACCTCGGCCTGGCGGGCCCATGCCGACGGCCAGGACGGTGCGAAGGCGCGCGGCTTCGCCGTCTGGGACTGCGGCCCCCTCGGCTACTGGTTGCGTGAGCTGCCCACCGAACCCGTGCCCGAGGAGCGGGTCACCCCGACCGCACCCTTCCGGCTCGTCCGCGTGGAGGCCAAGACGATCTGGACGCGGATCACCGGGCTCCTGCCCGACGCGGGCGAACTCCGGCAGGCGGCAGGCCGGCCGGGCAGCACCGTCTAAGCTTGATCTTTAACCTCGCTGCTGTTTCAGGCGGATGTGTTCGGTGAGGCTTTCGGCTCGTTTCACGGTCTTCCCGGGCTCGTGGCGTGGGGCCGGCCTGCGATTTTGTGAGCCGGGTGGGCGTCCGGGGCCGGGCTTGGAGGGTTTGGGCACGGCTGCGGGGCGGGTGGTCTTCGCGCGGAGGTGGCGGAACCCCCGGCGGACCCGTGCGGGGGGAGACAGCGGGGCTCGCTGGGCCGTTCCCAGGGCCGACGGAGGTCATCGGCCAGGGGGCGGGCGAGGCGGAGTTGGGTGTGGGCGACGATGATCAGCCAGGTCCACAAGTCGGCTGTGTGCGGGTCGCGGACCTTGGGGACGGTCCAGCAGCCAGTTGCTCACGTCCACCGCGAGGACGATCCGTCCGTCGGCGGCACGCGGCAACGGTGTGGAGGCAAGGAGTCTGCGCAGGCGGCGCGGTTCCAGCCAGCCGTAGTTGACCGCGTCGTACATCGCCCCGTGCCCACGCCGGTACTCGGCCGTCGGCGGCAGCTCGACCAGCGACGTCACAGGACCATCGGCACACAGCACCGCTTCGGTCAACTCGAAGAGCGCATCCGCCCGCGCGTACAGGCAGTCGTAGAACTCAACCCGAAAGCGGGACAAGACCTCAAGCGCCTCGACGGCGGGTGCGGGAGCAGGAAGACTCATCGTCAGCGGCCGTTCCTTCGTATCTTCGTTACTCGACATCTCGAAGCGTGAAGGACGGCCGCGTCCGCTGTCTCCGGAAGACGCCCAGATCAGCAGGTCAGGTGACACGCGAGGTTAAAGATCAAGCTCACGCCAGCTAGGTTGTACGTGCTTCGGGATCATTCGCGGGTTTCAGCCCGACGAGATGAGAAGCTGCCGTCCGGCCACACCTCAGGCAATCGCACACGCGGGGCAGATCTGCCGTGCCGCCGTGCGCGCCCCGCCCAGGGGCTGGCCTGCCTTGTGCAGGGCGCGCCTGGGCGTGACCTGCACGGCCGCGGCCTGGCCCGGGCGGCCGAAACGATCCGCGTGTGTCGTGCCACGAGCGCGAACCGGCCCGGCGCGGCCCCCGCCACCGGCCTGACGGGCCACGACGCCCTCGACGTAGGCAGGGCCTGCGGGCATTTGCGTCCCGACCGCCCGACCGTCACGGCGACATGCTCGCCCGGGCGCGTGCCGCCACGGGCCCGGCCGAGCGAGGCGGGATGTTAGCCTGCAAACGACATGTCCCGGCAACCGAGGAGTCACAGACGTGGTGGGTGAAGACGACATTTCCGGGTGAGATCCGGATCTGACGGCCACCGGCCGGCGCCAGCGGGCGCTGCCGCCGAGGTGGTCCGTTTCGTCGTACCCCTTTCCCCACGTCTGCCCAGGGCAGAGAACCAAGCTCTGCCCTCAGTACCTCCGAGGTCACTTCCATGTCCGATGCCGCTATCGTCTGCTCGAACCTCTCCTTCGCCTGGCCCGACGACACCCCGGTCTTCCACGACCTGTCCTTCTCCGTGACCCCTGGCCGTACGGGCCTGGTCGCCCCCAACGGGTCCGGCAAGTCCACCCTGCTCAAGCTGATCGCCGGTGAACTCAAGCCCGCCACCGGCTCGGTGTCCGTCAGCGGCACGCTCGGCTACCTCCCGCAGAGCCTGCCCCTGACCGGGAACCTCACGGTCGCCGAGGTGCTCGGCATCGCCGAGGTGATCCGCGCCCTGGACGCCGTGGAATCCGGCGACGTCGACGAGAAGCACTTCACAACCATCGGCGACGACTGGGACATCGAGGAGCGCACCCGCGCCCAGCTCGACCGACTGGGCCTGGCCGACCTCACCCTGGACCGCAGTCTGAGCACGCTCAGCGGCGGCCAGGTCGTCTCCCTCGGCCTCGCCGCCCAACTGCTCAAGCGCCCCGACGTCCTCCTGCTCGACGAGCCCACCAACAACCTCGACCTGGAGGCCCGGCACAAGCTTTACGACGTGCTGTCGGACTTCAACGGCTGCCTGCTCCTGGTCAGCCACGACCGCGCGCTGCTCGACCGCATGGAACGCATCGCCGAACTCGGCAGCGACGAACTGCGCCTGTACGGCGGCAACTTCACCGAGTACGAGGAGGCCGTTCGCGCCGAGCAGGAGGTCGCCGAGAAGAACGTCCGCAACGCCGAGCAGGAGCTCAAGCGGGAGAAGCGGGAGATGCAGCAGGCCCGCGAACGCGCCGAGCGCCGCGCGAGCAACGCCGCCAAGAACCTCAAGAACGCCGGTCTGCCCCGCATCTTCGCCGGCAACATGAAGCGGGGCGCGCAGGAGGCCGCGGGCAAGTCCGGCACGATGCACGCCTCCCGGGTCGGCGAGGCCAAGGCCCGCCTGGACGAGGCCGGGCGCGCGCTGCGCGAGGAGCAACGCCTCACCCTGGAGCTGCCCGACACCCAGGTGCCCGCCGGCCGCAACCTGTTCCTCGGCGAGGAAATGCGGGTGCGTCTCGGCGACAAGGACGTGTTCGCCGCGAGCGGCGTCGACCTGACGATCCGCGGTCCGGAGCGCATCGCGCTGACCGGCCCCAACGGTGCCGGTAAGACCACCCTGATGCGGCTCGTGACCGGCGACCTCACCCCGGAGAGCGGGGAGATCAAGCGCAACGACGGCCGGATCGCCTACCTCTCGCAGCGCCTGGACCTGCTGGACCTGGACCTCACCGTGGCGGAGAACTTCGCCGCGTACGCCCCGGAGCGGCCCGAGGCCGAGCGCATGAACCTGCTCGCCCGCTTCCTCTTCCGGGGCCCGCGGGCGCACCTGCCGGTCGGAGTGCTCTCCGGCGGCGAGCGACTGCGTGCCACCCTCGCCTGCGTCCTGTGCGCCGAACCCGCCCCGCACCTGCTGCTGCTCGACGAGCCGACCAACAACCTCGACCTGGTCAGCGCCGGTCAGTTGGAGAGCGCGCTCAACTCCTATCAGGGCGCCATCCTGGTGGTCAGCCACGACGAACGGTTCCTCTCCGAGATCGGGATCAGCCGCTGGGTGCGGCTGGCCGACGGGAAACTCAGGGAGACGGGAGCCCCCGCGGTGTGAACCGCCGGTGTGTGATGTGGCCCGCGCACGAGGCCCCTGTGCCCGCCGGGCCGACCACCGACCCCATCGGACGGACACCCATGCCCCCACCCGCCCTGCTCGCCCGCGATCTCGTCCGCTCCCTGGGCGGCCGGCCCGTCCTGGACGGCGTATCCCTCACCGCGTCCCCTGGCCACCGCATCGGCCTGATCGGGGAGAACGGCGTCGGCAAGTCCACCCTGCTGCGGGTGCTCGCCGGCCTGGACGAACCCGACGCGGGCAGCGTCACCCGCCCCGGCGACCTCGGCTTTCTCCACCAGGAGATGCCGTTCGACGCCGCTTCGACCATCGCCGCGGTGCTGGACGAGGCGCTCCGCGAGGCCCGCGAGGACCTCGCGGAGCTGGACCGGCTCGGCGAGGAACTCGCCCGCGTCCCGGAGGACGACCCCAGCCACCAGGAACTCCTCGACACGTACGGCAGGCGCCTCGAACAGGCCCAGGACCGGGAGTCCTGGGACGCCGACCGCCGCGCCGCACTGGTCCTGGACGGCCTGGGCCTCGCCGCCGTCGGGCACGACCGTACGCTCGGTTCGCTCTCCGGCGGGCAACGCGGACGACTGGCCCTGGCCGCGCTGCTCGTACGGCGGCCCTCGGCGCTGCTCCTGGACGAGCCGACCAACCACCTCGACGGCGGCGCCGCCGCCTTCCTGGAGGAACAGGTCCGCTCGCTGCCCGGGACCGTGGTGGCCGCCAGCCACGACCGGGCGTTCCTCGACGCCGTCTGCACCGACCTGATCGACCTCGACCCGGCGGTGGACGGCCCGGTCCGCCACGGCGGGAACTACAGCGCCTACCTGGCCGAGAAACGCGCCGAGCGGGAGCGCTGGGAGCGGCGGTACGCCGAGGAGCAGCAGGAGCTTGAGGAATTGCGCGAGGCGGGCGTGACCGCGCACCGGGTCGCCCCGGACCGGGGCCGCACCGACAACGAGAAGATGGGATACGGCCACCGGGCCGGCCGGGTGCAGAACCAGATCTCCCGCCGGGTGCGCAATGCCACCCGGCGGCTGGCGGAGCTGGAGCGCACTCAGGTTCCCGAGCCGCCGCGCCCCCTGCGGTTCGCCGCCGGGGACCTGGCCGCACGGGCGCAGGAGGGCCCGCAGCCGCTGGTGGCCCTGCGGGACGTACGGGTGCCGGGGCGGCTCGCGCTGAAGGACCTGGAGGTGTCGGCGACCGACCGGTTACTTGTCACGGGCGGCAACGGGGCGGGCAAGTCGACGCTGCTCGCCGTGCTCGCCGGACACCTTTTTGCCGAGGGCGAGGTACGCAGGCGGCGCCGGCTGACGGTGGGGTTGCTCACCCAGGACACCGTGTTCGACCGGCCCGAGCGCACGGTCCGCGACACCTACGAGTCGGCGCTGGGTCCGGCACGGGCGGAGAGGGCGCCGCTGGACTCGCTAGGTCTGCTGGTCGAGGCGGACCTGGACAGACCGGTCGGACGGTTGTCCGTGGGCCAGCGCCGCCGTCTGGCGCTGGCCCTGCTGGTGGCACGCCCGCCCCAACTGCTGCTCCTCGACGAGCCCACGAACCATCTCTCACCTCGCCTGTGCGACGAACTGGAGGAGGCGCTGGGCACCGGGCCAGGCGCGATCGTGGTCGCCAGCCACGACCGCTGGCTGCGGCGGCGGTGGCGGGGCCGTGAGGTCCACTTGGCGCACCGCGGCTGAACCCGCCTCCCACCCGCCGGCCAACTAGAAGACTGCTGAAAATCTTGTTGAGGGGCTGTCGGGCCGTAGGCCGGGCGGCCCCTCTTCCCTATGGGGTGGCTGGGGTGAGGTGCCAGGTG
>NZ_JBSFYR010000125.1:0-16270 GCF_053599875.1 Streptomyces sp. NPDC005151
GCCCAGGACGAGAAAGCGGAGGACCAGTGCGCCCAAGACCGTTCGGGGCGTGCCAGCGAGACAGGACTCACTCCTGCTCACTGTTCAGGAACGGTCTCAGATCTCCCGGGCCGGGTACTCCGGAGCGGTGAAGGCGGCCACCGCGTCGCTCGGACAGGCGGGAGCGACCGAGTCCGGACCCGCCGCTCCGTGCGCCGCGTGCTCGACGGCCGGACGGGCGTCGCGACCGCGGCCGAGGCCTCGGTGGCGTCCGTGGCCGGTTCAGTGTCCATGGGTCTCCTTGTCCGGTATGGGCAGTGGCCTCTTCTCCAGCGCCGCGGCCATCACCTCCGGAAAGAGGTCCGGGGTGCACGCGAATGCCGGTGCTCCGAGCGCGCCGAGCGCCGCCGCGTGCTCGCGGTCGTAGGCGGGCGCGCCCTCGTCGGACAGGGCGAGCAGCGTCACGAACTGCACGCCGGACGCCTTCATCGCCGCCACCCGCTTCAGCATTTCGTTGCGGATGCCGCCTTCGTAGAGGTCGCTGATGAGGACCACGACGGTGTCGGCAGGCCGGGTGATCTGGGACTGGCAGTAGGCGAGCGCCCGGTTGATGTCCGTGCCGCCGCCGAGCTGGGTGCCGAAGAGTACGTCGACGGGGTCGTCGAGCTGCTCGGTGAGGTCGACGACAGCCGTGTCGAAGACAACAAGCCTGGTCCGCAACGTACGCATAGAGGCGAGCACCGCGCCGAAGACGGAGGCGTAGACGACGGAGGCGGCCATCGACCCCGACTGGTCGATGCAGAGGATGACGTCCTTCTTCACCGCCTGCGCGGCGCGTCCGTAGCCGATGAGCCGCTCGGGGACGACCGTGCCGGCCCCGTCCCCGCCAGGAAGCAGGAGGTAGTTCTTGAGGTTGGCCCGGATGGTGCGGTCCCAGTCGATGTCGTGGTGACGCGGCCGGTTGATCCGCGCCGAGCGGTCGAGCGCGCCGGTCAGCGTGGCCCGGGTGCGGGTGGCGAGCCGCTTCTCCAGGTCGTCGACCACCTTGCGTACGACGGCTCGTGCCGTCTCCTTCGTCGTCTCGGGCATCGCCTTGTTGAGCGAGAGCAGTGTTCCGACCAGGTGGACGTCCGCCTCGACGGCCTCCAGCATCTCCGGCTCCAGCAGCAGCGCGGAGAGACCGAGCCGGTCGATCGCGTCGCGCTGCATGACCTGGACGACGGAGCTGGGGAAGTACGTGCGGATGTCGCCGAGCCAGCGGGCGACGGACGGGGCGGAGGCGCCGAGTCCGGCCGAGCGCTCGGCCCCGCCGCGGCCGCCGGACCTGCCCCCGCCGCCGTACAGCGCGTTCAGCGCACCGTCCATCGCGGCGTCCCGTCCGGTCAGGGTGCACCCGGTGGACTCGGCGCTGTCCGCGCCCAGCACCATGCGCCACCGCCGGAGCCGTTCGTCGTCCGCCGCGCCCCGCCCGGCGGCTCCCGGCCGCTCCGCGTCCGTGCCTGATTCCGTGACCGTCGTCATCCTGTTGCCCCCAGCGGTTCCATGGCGTTCTCGGCACCCTCTGCGCCCTCGGCGCTCCCGGCACCCTCGGCGTCCAGTCCCAGCAGCAGCCGCAGCACCGGCACCACCGCGTCCGCCCGCGCCTCGTCGAGGCCGGGCCCGAAGCCGGGTGCCGCCGTCCCGGCGGCGGCCGCGGCCGGTGCTCCGGAGGCCGGACCGCGTCGTACGAGCTCGCCGAGCGTGCGCCGTACGCCTGCTTCGTACGCCGAGAAGGTGCGGCGCAGCAGCGGGAGCACATCGGTGAACGTGTCGGCGGGGACACCGGCCAGCCAGCCGTCGACCAGGCCGAGCAGCCGCTCGTCGTGGACAAGGAGCATGCCGCCCCCGTCGGCCCCGCCGACAAACCCCTCGATCCAGGCCGCCGCGTCGGCCGGGGGTGTGCCGGGCGAGAGGGCGAGGCCCATCAGCCGTGCCGCGTCGTCCTCTTCGAGCCGTCCGTCGTCGAGGAGCAGCCGCGTCGCGCGGCCCCGGATGACGCCCGCGACCGTGTCCCGGGCGGCCAGCTTGTGCAGCACGGCGGCCCAGCGCTCACGGAGTCCGTCCGCCGGTACGGTTCCGGCGAGCAGCCCGATCGCGGTGTGGACGCCGTCCACCTTGCGGCGCAGTTCGGCGGCTCCGTCGGCGTCGAGCCCGGTGCAGGCGGGCGGCAGTCCGACGCAGATCCGCTCGGCGAGCCCGGCCGCGACCTCGCCGAGCGCCGCGGTGTCCGTGGACCGCACGTCCCCGTACCGCAGGGTGCGGGCGAGGGCGGGCAGGGCGTCGGCGAGGTGGCCGACGTCTGCGTCGAGCGCGGCGCGGTCGGCGAGGGCCCGCATCACCACGGGCAGTGCCTCGGGCAGTTCGGCGAGGAGACAGCGCTCGGCGAGCGCGGTGACCTCGGCGAGGGCGGTCGCCGATACGGCCTCCGATTCGGCCTTGGCAGTCGCGGCGGAGAGCACGGTGATGCCCCAGACCCCGGCCTCCGCGACGCGTACGTGCAGTTCGGGCTCCCAGTGCAGCCGCCAGGTCTCCCGGAAGGTGCCGGTGCTCCCCCGCCCGGCGGCCGGTTCGCCCCAGCCGACGGCGAGGAGCCGCAGGCGGTGCAGCAGGCGGCTGCGGGACGCGTCGGTGTCCTTGCGGAGGTCGAGCTCCAACTCCCGCTCCTGCGCTTCCGGTTTGAGCCGCAGGGTGCGCTGGAGCCGGGTGAGGTCGCGCTGCAACGGCACGGCCGGGGCGGTGTCCGGCACCTCGCCGAGCGTCTCGCCGACGATGAGCCGGTCCCGGACGAGCGCGAGCGGCACATCGGAACCCTCGCACATCACCGCCCGGATCGCGTCCGTCGTCTCGTCCAGTCCGGCGAGCGGGCGGCCGCGCATCGCCGCGAGGGTCCCGGCGAGCCGGACGGCCTCGATGACATGGGCGGAGGACACGAACCGGTCCTCGTCGCGCAGGAGTCCGGCGACCTTGGTCATCCACCGCTCGACGGGACGGTCGGGGGCGGCGAAGAGGTGCCCGTACCAGCCGGGCGAGTCGATGCCCGCCCCGTATCCGCTGTGCCGGGCGAGCCGGCGATGGGTCCAGGGCACCCACGTCAGCTCGGCCTTCACCTTGGGCAGTCCCTTGACGAGGGCCCGGTCGGCGGTGACGGTCGTCCGCGCGCCGAGCGCGGGCACGTGCCAGGCGCCGCAGACGACGGCGATGCCGTCCCCGAACTCCTTGCGCGCGGCCCGCAGCTGGATCCGCATGTACGCCTCGCGGACGGCGTCGCGGGAATGCCCGCCGTCCCCGTACACCTCGCGCAGCGCCGTCATCGCCTCGCCGAGCGCGGCGAACGGGGCGCGTGGGTCGGCGAGTTCGCCGTTCGGTGCGCGGTGCTCGACGACGTCCTCCCACCAGCGCTCCGGGTCGTCGTATCCGGCGGCTTCGGCGAGGGCGCCGATCGGGTCGACCGGAGGCGCGGCAACCGCGTCGGCCGGGGCTGCTTCCTCCGCTTCCCGCTCCTTGTCCTCGCCCCCGTCCGGGGAGTCGGTCATGGCCAGGGAATGCGCCGCGGGCAGGTCGATGAAGCGGACCGGGACGTCGCGGCCGAGCGCCCAGCGGATCGCGACCCACTCGGGCGAGAACTCGGCCAGCGGCCAGAACGCCGCCCGCCCCGGATCGTCCACCGCATGGGCGAGCAGCGCGACGGGTGGCCGCATCTGCTCGTCGGCGGCGAGCGGCAGGAGTGCGTCGCCCTCGGGCGGCCCCTCGATGAGGACCGCCTTCGGAAGGGCGGCCTCCAGCGCGGCGCGGACCGCGCGGGCGGAGCCGGGCCCGTGGTGCCGGACCCCGAGCAGCAGCGGCCCGGCGGCGGGCGCTGCCCCGGTCATACGGAGACCTCGCGGCAGGCGCGGTAGAAGTCCTTCCAGCCGTCCCGCTCCCGGACCACCGTCTCCAGGTACTCCTGCCAGACCACCCGGTCCGCCGCCGGGTCCCGGACGACCGCGCCGAGGATGCCGGCCGCGACATCGCCGGGGCGCAGCACTCCGTCGCCGAAGTGGGCGGCGAGCGCCAGGCCGTTGGTGACGACGGAGATGGCCTCGGCCGTGGACAGCGTGCCCGACGGGGACTTGAGCTTGGTGCGTCCGTCCGTCGTGATGCCGTCGCGCAGTTCACGGAAGACCGTGACCACCCGGCGGATCTCGGCCATGCCGTCGGGGGCGGCCGGAAGGTCGAGCGAGCGCCCCATCTGGTCGACGCGCCGGGACACGATGTCGACCTCGGCGTCGGGCGTGGCGGGCAGCGGGAGCACGACCGTGTTGAACCGGCGGCGCAGGGCGCTGGACAGCTCGTTGACCCCGCGGTCGCGGTCGTTGGCCGTCGCGATGACGTTGAATCCCCGGACGGCCTGGACCTCCTGACCCAGCTCCGGAACGGGGAGCGTCTTCTCCGACAGGATCGTGATGAGCGAGTCCTGCACATCGGCGGGGATACGGGTGAGCTCCTCGATCCGCGCGGTCATGCCCTCGGACATGGCACGCATCAGCGGGCTGGGCACCAGCGCGTCGCGGCTGGGGCCGTGCGCCAGCAGCTGCGCGTAGTTCCACCCGTAGCGGACGGCTTCCTCGGGTGTGCCCGCCGTGCCCTGCACGAGCAGCGTCGAGTCGCCGCTGACAGCGGCCGCGAGGTGCTCGGAGACCCAGGTCTTGGCGGTGCCGGGAACGCCGAGGAGCAGCAGCGCCCGGTCGGTGGCGAGCGTCGTCACGGCGACCTCGACGAGGCGGCGCGGCCCCACGTACTTGGGTGTGATCACCGTCCCGTCCGCCAGCACGCCGCCGAGGAGATAGGTGGCCACCGCCCACGGGGACAGCTTCCATCGGGCGGGACGCGGGCGGTCGTCGGCTGTGGCGAGCGCCTTCAGCTCGTCGGCGAAAGCGTCCTCGGCATGCGGGCGCAGAGCTGCTGCGCCGACGCCTGCGGTGGTTTCGGACACGGTCATGGATCCCCCTCCAGATCGGTCGACCGGATGTGGTTCCCACCGTGCACCATGCCACTGACAATCGGCCGTCTCCGCAGGTCGGAGCCGATTGTCAGTGCCGCGTCCTACCGTCGTCACCATGCTGCTATCTCACGGGGGAGAACCCTTGCGCACCGCTGCTCCGGTGGTGCGCTGGACGGTGGAGCAGGTGCTGGCCCTCGCTCCTGACGAGTCATCACGCAAGGCGGGAGGCAAGCTGGGTTCGGCCGGGCCGTGGTCGGGTGGCGGGTGTGACGGTTCGGGTGCGGTGTGGGGGCTGTGCAAGGGCAGCGGAAGCAAGCCGTATCAAACCGTGGTCGACACGACCGGCCCTGCGTACAGGTGCAGTTGCCCCAGCCGGAAGTTCCCGTGCAAGCACGCACTGGGGCTGCTGCTGGTCTGGGCTTCCGGCGCATCGGCTCTGCCTGCGGGCGAGGTGCCGGACTGGGCCGGCGAGTGGCTGACGGGCCGTCGCAAGCGCGCGGAGGCCAAGGGGGAGAAGGGCGGGCCGGCGGCGGGCGGCGCCTCGGCCGCGGGCCCGGCCGACCCGGAGGCCGCCCGGCGGCGCGCCGAGCGCCGGGTCGGGCGGATCACCGGCGGTGCACAGGAGTTGGAGCAGCGGCTGATGGATCTGGTGCGCGGCGGTCTGGCGGCGGCCGACCAGACTGGGTACGGATTGTGGGAGGAGACGGCGGCCCGCATGGTCGACGCACAGGCGCCGGGACTCGCGGGCCGGGTCCGGGAGTTGGGGGCGATCCCGGCGTCCGGCCCCGGCTGGCCGGCGCGGTTGCTGCAGGAGTGCGCGCTGCTGCATCTGCTGGACACCGCGTGGCTGGGCATCGACCGGCTGCCGGAGCCGCTGGCCGCGACGGTCCGTACGCGGGTGGGGCTGACATCCCCCGCCGACGGCCTCCCGGTCCGTGACCGGTGGCTGGTCCTCGCCCAGTACGACACTCCGGACGGCAAGATCGTCACGCGTCGGATCTGGCTGTACGGAAAGGACTCGGGCCGCACCGCGCTGCTGCTGTCCTTCGGAGCGGCCGGGCGCTCCCCGGGGCAGGCCCTGCCGGTGGGTGTCACGCTCGACGCCGAACTCACGCCGTATCAGGGGGCCGGGCAGCTACGGGCGGAGCTGGGCGCGCAGTTCGGTGCGCCGGTGCCGTCCGGCACTCCCCCTCGGGGCTCCACGACCGCGGCCGCGGCCGCCGCGTACGGGCGCGCCCTGCGGGACGACCCCTGGCTGGAGTCCTGGCCGGCGACGCTGCGCGAGGTCATACCGGTGCCGTCGGGCGACGGCTGGCAACTGGCGGACGCCACAGGCGGTACGGCCCTGCCCGTCGTCCCGCCGGCGCTGTCCCGGCCGGGCCTGTGGAAGCTCGTCGCGCTGTCCGGCGGCGCGCCCGTCACGGTGTTCGGCGAATGCGGCCACCGCGGCTTCGACCCGCTCGCCGCCTGGGCCGATGGCTCCGACGGCGGTGCGGCCGAGACCGTACCGCTCATCTGACCGTTCCTTGGCAGTGAGCGGAAGTGAGTCCGCGCACTGGCGCGCCCCGAACGGTCTTAGGCGCACTGGTCGTCCGCTTTCACCTCCGGGCGGCGACACGGATCCTGTCCGTGGTCCGGTCCCGGAAGGACGGAGTCCCTCACGACCTGGCCAGATGGGTACGGTCAGTGGCGACGGGGAGGCCCTGAACCATCTCGCTGGTGGAGCAGGGGCCCCGCACGCCGGCACCGCACCCGGTGTCCCAGCTCGCCCAGTCAGGCTAGCGCGGTCTTCCCGGCCCACCGCAAGCCCATCAACCGACCGTCACACGATCGAGCTAAAACGACCTCGTGCACGCTCCCAGCCACGCAGCTGTCAACCCCTGGAGGAGGACCGATGACCAGTACAACCACCCCGTGGGAAGAGCTCGTCACCTCGGCGTTGCTCGGCACCGATCGCCGACCGTCAACGGCGGGCGGCGATCGGGGGCCGGTCGCGCTCCTGGACGCGGCGGTGCTCCATACCGTGCGGCACAGAGCCGGACTGCTGCCCGCGCCCGCGGCCGCTCGGCCGGGGACGGCGCCCGCCGACCCCCGGCCGCCCCTGCCGCCGGCCGCGCGGCGCAGACTCGCCCAGCTGCTCGCCGACCGGTCGGCGCCGAGCGGTGCGGGCGGCCGGCGCGGTGCCGCGCCGGATCTCACCGAGCTGATCCCGCAGTGGCTGGCCACAGCCGGTCTGCACGGCTACCGGGCTCCGGCGGCGCTGCTCCCGGCGCTGTTGGACGCGGCCCGCGCCCGTACCGACCTGCGGCCGCAGGCCCTGGCGTTCGCCGGGCCGCGCGGGCTGTGGCTGGCCCGGCTGAACCCCGAGTGGAAGTTCGCGCTGCGCGGCTCGTCCGGCGGCGCGCCACGGCCCGAGGTGACGGACCCGGAGGCGGTGCGCCGGCTGTGGGAGGAGGGCTTGTTCGCCGAGCGCGTCGCCCTGCTCGGGGCCGTACGCGCGCATGATCCGGGGAGCGCGCTCGCGCTGCTGACCAGCACGTGGCCGACGGAGCGTGCCGAGGACCGGCTGATGTTCGTGGACTCGCTGCGTACCGGGCTGTCCGGTGCGGACGAACCGTTCCTGGAGCAGGCGCTCTCCGACCGCAGCCGCAATGTCCGCGCGACGGCCGCCGAGCTGCTGTCCGCGCTGCCGGAGTCGGCGCTGGCCGGGCGGATGGCGGCCCGTGCGGCGTCGTGCGTGAATCCGGACCTGACGGCCAGTTCCGCGTCCATCGCCGTGGAGGCACCGCATGAATGCGATGCGGAGATGCAGCGCGACGGCGTGGTCGCGGCGCCGCCGTCCGGCCGGGGCGAACGGTCGTGGTGGCTGGGCCAGTTGGTGGAGTCGGCCCCGCTGTCCACCTGGCCGGCGCGGTTCGGCGGGCGTACGGAGCAGGAGATCGTCGCGCTGCCCGTCGCCGACGGCTGGGGTGAGGAACTGCACGCGGCGTGGTGCCGGGCGGCGGTGCGGCAGCGGGCCCCGGAGTGGGCCCGCGCGCTGCTGGGCGCCCCCTCCGTACCCCCGTCGAACGGCCCCGGCACGGCGTCGCTCGCCGAGCGCTCCAAACTCCTCGCCATACTGCCCGGTGCGGAACGGGCCGCGTGGTTGGCCGACTTCATTGCCGCGCACGGGCTGTCCGAGGCGTTCCAGCTCCTGGGGGTCTGCGCGATTCCCTGGGCGGAGCCGCTGGGCAGATCGGTCGTGGACGCACTCGACATCGCCCGCGACGCGGGGAGTTATCCGTGGAGCTTCAGCGGCGTGATGGGCCTCGCCGAGCGCTGTCTGAACCCGGCGGAGGCGGACCGCCTGGAGGTCCTCACGACGACACCGGACGAGCCGGAGGGCGCGTCGCCGGGAGCCGCCGGCTACTGGTCGGAGGCGTTCCGGCGTCTGGTCTCCACCCTGCGGCTGCGCGCGGCGATGGAGGTGGAGCTGATGCCGGAGGCGGTGTAGGGGGTGCGGTGGCGCCGGCGGCGGGTTGCGCGGCCGGCGCCGTGCTGTGTCCTCAATCTCCCCCATGGTCTCCAGGGCATGGGGGACCCCTTCGACGGACTCGGCCTCGCACCGGGCAGGCGATTGAGGACACAGGGCACCGGACGGACGGGCGCCGAGGCCCGCCCGGGTCAGGCGTCTGCGGGCTGGCGGACGTTGGCGTTCACCCAGTCGATGATCGAGCCCGTCGTCGCACCCGGGGTGAAGATCGCCGCGACGCCCTGCTCCTTCAGCGGTGCGATGTCCGCCTCCGGGATGATGCCGCCGCCGAAGACCTTGATGTCCTCCGCGTCGCGCTCCTTCAGGAGCTCGATCACCTTGGCGAAGAGCGTGTTGTGCGCGCCGGAGAGGATCGAGAGGCCGATCGCGTCGGCGTCCTCCTGAATCGCGGTGTCGACGATCTGCTCGGGCGTCTGGTGGAGCCCGGTGTAGATGACCTCCATACCGGCGTCGCGCAGTGCCCGCGCGATCACCTTCGCCCCGCGGTCATGGCCGTCGAGGCCCGGCTTGGCCACCACCACACGGATCGGACCGGTCACACCCATCACTGCCTCCACATGCGTCTCCCGTGCCGGAAAGGGCCGGGGATGTGAACGAACGTTATCGACAGCATCCCGCAACCCGCCGTTTCGCGGTGGGCCGGGAGGGGGAAATCACACCTGGGACATGTTCGCCAGGCCCCGTTCCCGCATCACGCGGCGCACCTGCCGCGCGAGCCACGGAGGCAAGGGGAGCCGCTACGAGGTCGCCGTACCACCGCGCCGTCAGCCGCACGGCACGGTGGTACGGATCGTCGACAAGGTGGTCCGACCAGCCACCCGCGCCTCTGCCACGGCACCCCATGAGGGCATACGGGGACTTGAGCCGCCTCCCGTGCGCCGAAGCAGGAGGTCGGCCATGAAGGTCCTGCCTTTCCTTCCGCTACTGCTGCGCCAGCCGTGTCTGCGCCGCACCTGGCTGTCATCGGCACTGGTGAGAGCCACCGCGCTGGAGCTGGTCGTGCTCATCGGGCACGTACTCCTCTACCCCTCGGGCATGACCGGGGAGCGGCATGACGCGACGCCCCCGGCCGAACAGCCGCCCACCGCGCCGGCCGGAGCCCGGGCCCTGCCCACCGAGAGCCCCGAGCGGCGGCCCGTCGTGCTCCTGCACGGGTTCATCGACAACCGCTCCGTCTTCGTCCTGCTGCGCCGTTCCCTCGCCCGGCACGGCTGGCACCATCTGGAGTCCCTCAACTACTCACCGCTGACCTGTGACATCCGCACGGCCGCCGAACTTCTCGGCCGGCATGTCGAGGAGATCTGCACCCGCACCGGTCACCACGAGGTCGACATCGTCGGCCACAGCCTGGGTGGCCTGATCGCCCGTTATTACGTGCAGCGACTCGGCGGTGACCGACGGGTCCGCACCCTGGTCACGCTCGGCACCCCGCACGGCGGCACCTCCGTCGCCCCGGTGGCCAGTGCACACCCGATCGTGCGCCAGATGCGCAGCGGTTCCGCCCCGATCGAGGAGCTGCGCCGCCCCGCGCCCGGCTGCCGCACCCGGTTCGTGAGCTTCTGGAGTGAGCTGGACCAGGTGATCGTCCCGGTCGAGGCGGCCTGCATCGACCATCCGGACCTCGATGCGCTGAACGTGCGCGTCACCGGGATCGGCCACCTCGCGCTGCCGGTCCACCCGGCGGTCGCCGCCGGGATCCGGCAGGCCCTGGAGTCCCCGGAATCGGCCACCGGACTCATGGGAGCCGCCTCGGTGGCCTGAAGGACCGGAGTCCCTCACGGGCGCAAGGCCGCCACGCCGTGCCGGGGCACGCCCCCGGACACCATGGCCACCCGAAGCACGCTCACAAATAGAACGCGTTTCGAACATAGAGCCAAGGCTCTGTGCACAGTCCGCCGAAAGACGGCCGATTGCCCGTTTCCTACGGGCCCAGGACCTGCCGAAGATTGTCGCCGTCACGTACTGCCGGGTACAGTCGCGGCCACTGCTTTCCCCCTGGGATTCCCCACCGGGCCCCCAGACCCAGGTCCTGCTGCCGAGGCGAGAGAGAAGTTGGTGAACGACCAGCACCCCTACGCCGGGCATGTCGGTTACGACAGCCACTCCACGGGCAGCTACGACAGCGACCCGCTCTTCGGCTCCCTCCCGGGCAGCTACGACGGCACGTACGACGCCACCGGCTACAGCAGCGGCTACGACACCGGACAGGCCGGGTACAGCGGCCAGTACGACTCCACCCAGTGGGACACCGGCGCACATCAGACCGCCGCGTACGACCCCTATGCCGCGTACGGGACCCAGCACCCGCAGCAGTACGACACCACCGCGACCTGGATGCCGGAAGCCCCGGGCATCCCCGCGCAGGGCGGCGCTCCGGATGCCTCGGGCCAGTGGGACACCAACGGCTGGCACCAGAACGGCCAGTGGGCGACGGCCGGGACGGCCGCCTACGACACCGGGGCGTACGACGCCACTGCCTGGAACACCGGCGCCACGCCCGAGCACGAACAGCAAACCGCGCAAACCGCGCACGAGTCGTACGAACCCGAACAGGCCGCGTACGAGGTGTACGAGGACCAGGGTTCCTACGCTCCGTATGAGCCCTACCCGCCGGCCGGGACCGCGGAGCCCGCGGACATCACCGCGACCTCCGAGTTCGGCGTCGCCGACCTGAACCCGGACCTCGACGCCGATGCGGACGACGCGGCAGGCCGGGCGGACCGCGCGGTGGACCACACCGTCGGCATCCCCCGCCCTGCGAGCCGTTCCGTCACCCGCGGCGGCGGTGGCAGCCGCGGCCGGCGTCGTACCCCCGCCAAGCGTTCCGCTCTTCTCACCGTCGCCGTCCCCTCCGCCTGCGTAATGAGCGTCGCCGGTATCGCCGCCGCCTCCGTCGGCGGACTCGGCAGCGGCGAGGACACCAAGGACGACACCACGTCGATGGCGGCCGCCGACCCCGGCAGCGTCAAGCCGGACGCCGCCAACAACAAGCTGGACACCCAGCTCGCCAACCTCAGCGCCGACGCCGAGAACTTCGCCGACCGCGCCAGCCGCACCCAGGAGCGCATCGACCTGAGGGAGCGGCAGGCCACCGAGAAGAAGAAGCGCGAGGAGGAGGCCGCCCGGAAAGAGGCGCTGCGGCCCAAGTTCCTCCTGCCGGTCAAGCAGCACGGCCTCAGCGCCTACTTCGGCCAGGCGGGCGTCAACTGGATGTCCGTGCACACGGGCATCGACTTCCCCGTCTCGTACGGCACTCCGGTGATGGCCGCGACCGACGGCACCGTACGCACCCAGTGGAACAGCGCCTACGGGAACATGGCCATCGTCACCACGGCCGACGGCACCGAGACCTGGTACTGCCACCTCAGCAGCACCAGAATCCGCTCGGGCCCGGTCAAGGCCGGTGACGTCATCGCGTACTCCGGGAAATCTGGCAATTCCACCGGCCCGCACCTGCACTTCGAGGTCCGGCCCGGTGGCGGAGCGGCCATAAACCCGCTGCCCTGGCTCCGCAGCCACGGCCTCGACCCGGCCTGAGCAGCCGAGCCCGACACGGCGCAGGCCCCACCCGCCGACAGGGGGCGGGCACCTGGGCGCCCGCCCCCGTCGGCTCCGGGGCGGACCCCGAGAGGCCCTAGAGCTTCTCCACCGGCGCGTACCGCAGCAGCAGCTTCTTCGGTCGTTCGTCCCCGAAGTCGACCGTCGCCTTCGCCTGGTCGCCGATCCCCTCGACCGCCGTCACCGTGCCGAGCCCGAACTGGTCGTGCGTGACCCGGTCCCCGACCACCAGCGTGACCGTCGGCTTGTCCGAGGTGCGCCGGGTCGCGAAGCCCGAGGGGCCCGAGCGGGCGCGCGACGAGGACAGCGACGACGTGATCCCCGACGTCGGTCCGGCCGGGGCCGCCATCGGCCCGGTCCGCTTCCACTCCAGGTGCTGGTCCGGGATCTCCTCCAGGAACCGCGACGGCGGGTTGTACGAGGGCTGACCCCACGCACTGCGCATCGCCGCCCGCGTCAGGTAGAGCCGCTCACGGGCACGGGTGATCCCGACGTACGCGAGGCGCCGCTCCTCCTCCAGCTCCTTGACCTGCCCCAGGGCGCGCATGTGCGGGAAGACGCCGTCCTCCATGCCGGTCAGGAACACCACCGGGAATTCGAGCCCCTTGGCCGTGTGCAGCGTCATCAGCGTGATGACACCGGAGCCGTCCTCGTCCTCGTCGGGGATCTGGTCGGAGTCGGCCACGAGCGCGACCTTCTCCAGGAACTCGGCGAGCGTGCCCGTGCCCGCACCTTCCTCCCCGGCGGGCTCCCCCCGCTCCTGCTCGAATTCGAGCGCGACGGCGGCGAGTTCCTGAAGGTTCTCGATCCGCGTCTCGTCCTGCGGGTCCGTGGACGCCTGGAGCTCGGCGAGATAGCCCGTCCGTTCCAGCACCGCCTCCAGCACCACGGCGGGGCCTGCGCCGGACTCGACGATCGTGCGCAGTTCCTCCATCAGCGTGTTGAACCGCTTGACGGCGTTGGCCGAGCGGGCCGCCATGCCGTACGCCTCGTCGACGCGGCGCAGTGCCTGCGGGAACGTGATCTTCTCGCGCAGCGACAGGGCGTCGATCATCGCCTCGGCGCGGTCGCCGATACCGCGCTTGGGCACGTTGAGGATGCGGCGCAGCGGGACGGTGTCCTCGGGGTTGGCGAGGACCCGGAGGTAGGCCAGGATGTCCCGGACCTCCTTGCGCTCGTAGAAGCGCACGCCGCCGACGACCTTGTAGGGCAGGCCGACGCGGATGAAGATCTCTTCGAAGACGCGGGACTGCGCGTTCGTCCGGTAGAAGATCGCGACGTCGCCGGCCTTCGCGTCGCCCGCGTCGGTCAGCCGGTCGATCTCGTCGGCGACGAACTGCGCCTCGTCGTGCTCGGTGTCCGCGACATAGCCGGTGATCCGGGCGCCCTCGCCCGCGTTCGTCCAGAGGTTCTTGGGGCGGCGGCTCTCGTTGCGCTCGATGACCGCGTTCGCGGCGGAGAGGATCGTCTGCGTGGAGCGGTAGTTCTGCTCCAGCAGGATCGTCGTCGCGTTCGGGTAGTCCTCCTCGAACTGGAGGATGTTGCGGATCGTCGCGCCGCGGAAGGCGTAGATCGACTGGTCGGCGTCACCCACGACGCAGAGCTCGGCGGGGGCGTCGGCCTCTCCGGCCGGGCCGACCAGTTCGCGTACGAGCGTGTACTGCGCGTGGTTGGTGTCCTGGTACTCGTCGACGAGGACGTGCCGGAAGCGGCGGCGGTAGTGCTCGGCGACGTCGGGGAACGCCTGGAGCAGATGGACCGTCGTCATGATGATGTCGTCGAAGTCCAGTGCGTTGGCCTCGCGCAGCCGGGACTGGTACATCGCGTACGCCTGGGCGAGCGTCTTCTCGAAGCCTCCCCCACTCTCGGCTTCGCTCGAGCGGGAGGTGCCCCCTGCGACCTGGTCGGCGAACGTCTCCTCGTCGATCAGCTCGTTCTTCAGGTTCGAGACCTTGGCCGTGAACGACTTCGGCGGGAAGCGCTTCGGGTCGAGGTCCAGATCGCGGCAGACCAGGGCCATCAGCCGCTTGGAGTCGGCGGCGTCGTAGATCGAGAACGACGAGGTGAAGCCGAGCCGCTTCGACTCGCGGCGCAGGATCCGTACGCACGCGCTGTGGAACGTCATGACCCACATGGCGTTGGCGCGCGGTCCGACGAGCTGCTCGACGCGCTCCTTCATCTCGCCCGCGGCCTTGTTGGTGAAGGTGATCGCCAGGATCTGGCCGGGGTGCACGCCGCGCTCGGCCAGCAGGTGGGCGATGCGGTGGGTGAGCACCCGGGTCTTGCCGGAGCCCGCGCCGGCAACGATGAGCAGCGGCGATCCGGCGTGCACGACCGCGGCACGCTGCTCGGTGTTCAGCCCGTCGAGCAGGGCGGCGGAGTCGATGGCGGGGCGGTGGGCGCCGTCCCGGTAGTACGCGTCCCGAGGCGGCGGGGGCGCGTCGAAGACGCCCGCGAAGAGGTCCTCCGGCACCGCTTCGGGTGCGGAGTCCTCGGGGGGCGGCGGGGGTTCTTCCTCCGAGTGCTGGAGGCCGGCCAGGAAACTGTCGTCAAAGAGGCTGCTCATCGCCTCACGAGTCTAGGGCGACGCACCGACACTCTGCGGCCGCATGGGAAAGCGCGGCCGGAAGGCACCTACGTACGGAGAGCGCCCACCCACGCCCCGTAAGGAAATCGGGGCCCGGACCACGTCCTCCGGCTCCTCTTCACCAAGGTCACGAAAACGTATCGGACATATCGAACATCAACCTTCACAGCGGCACCACGGTTGGCTAGCGTGCTCCGTCGGGCGGCCCGTACCCCCTTGAGGCGAACCACGCCGAGCGGGCTCCCACGCCGAATCCGGGCTGCCCACAGGGGAGTTCGGAACCGGGGACCCACATGCAAAACCGGGGTGAATCGGTCCGTATCCCCACTCGGACCGTAGGGCAGCCTTCCGTTCCGCCCGAACCCGACAGCTAACCCGGTAGGCGGTCCACGGAAGGAGATGCCGGCTTTGGCATCGCATCGCAAACCGCGCAGCCGGGTACGCACCACCACCCCCGCCGTCGGGCTCACGACGGCCGCACTGGCAGGGGTGACCCTGCTGTCGGCCCAGAGCGCCATGGCCGCCCCGAGCGCCCCCAAGCCCAGCATCGAGGACGTACAGAAGAAGGTCGACGACCTCTACCGGCAGGCGGGCGCCTCGACCCAGCAGTACAACAAGGCGAAGGAGGCCTCCGCCACGCAGCACGGCAAGGTCGACGCCCTGCTGGAGGACGTGGCCGAGCGCGCCGACAAGCTCAACGAGGCGCGCAGGACGCTCGGCAACTACGCGGCCGCGCAGTACCGCACCGGCTCCATCGCCCCGACCGCCACCTTCTTCCTGGCCGACGACCCGCAGTCGTACTTCGACCAGAACCAGCTGATGAACCGGATGACCGCCCAGCAGCAGAAGGCGGTCACGGACTTCCGTACGCAGCAGGCAGCGGCGGCGAAGAAGCGCACCGAGGCGGTGAAGAGCCTGGAGACGCTCACCGAGTCCCAGGCCACGCTCCGGACCAGCAAGCAATCCGTCCAGAAGAAGCTGGGCGAGGCGCGCGCGATGCTGTCGAAGCTGACGGCCGAGGAGAAGGCGCGGCTGGCGGCACTGGAGCGCGAGAAGGAGGCGGAGGCCAAGCGCAAGGCGGAGGAACTCGCCCGCCGGCAGGCCGCCGCCAAGGCCGAGGCGGACCGCAAGGCCGAGGAGGCGGCGAAGGAGGCCGGCTCCACCGGCGACACGGGGACGGGCGCGGGAACCGGGACCGGCTCGGACACCAGCGCCACCACGAAGGCCGAGAAGGTTCTCGCCTTCGCCCGCGCCCAGATCGGCAAGCCGTACGTCTGGGGAGCGACGGGCCCCTCCTCGTACGACTGCTCGGGGCTGACCCAGGCCGCCTGGAAGGCGGCGGGCGTCGACATCCCCCGCACCACCTGGGACCAGGTGGAGATCGGCACCCGGATAGCCACGGCCGACCTGCAGCCGGGCGACCTCGTCTTCTTCTACGACGACATCAGCCACGTCGGTATCTACAAGGGCGACGGCATGATGATCCACGCCCCGAAGCCGGGCCCCGCTGGGTGGTTGCCCCCGACACCCGTACCCCTTGGTTGCCGGGCCCCGACGTACTGCTCTGGGCCTGTGTGCGCGTGACCCGCTCCGC
>NZ_JBSFYR010000126.1:0-15915 GCF_053599875.1 Streptomyces sp. NPDC005151
GGGGAGACCCCATCCGAGGACCTTCCGGCGCCTTGGAATCGCACGCACCAGACCGCGTCCGCTTTCCGATCGAAGGTCACCCGACAGGCTCTCAGACGCGGCCCCGGGGCTCGTACGGATCAGACGCGCGTCAGCTTGCGCACGCCCTGGGTATCGCCGTGCCCGTCTCCGCCGGGCGTCTCGCCGAGCTGCTTGCGCAGCCCCTCACCCTCCACGTCGACATTGGGCAGCAGCCGGTCCAGCCAGCGCGGCAGCCACCAGGCGCGCTTGCCGAGCAGGGCGAGGACCGCGGGCACGATCGCCATCCGGACGACGAACGCGTCGAAGAAGACGGCGATGGCGAGCGAGAAGCCGATCATCTTGATCATCGACTCGCTGGAGCCGATGAAACCGGCGAAGACCGCCATCATGATCACGGCCGCGGCGGTGACGACGCGGGCGCCGTGCTTGAAGCCGGTGACGATCGCCTGCGGGGCCTTCTCCCCGTGGACGTACGCCTCGCGCATCCGGGTGACGAGGAAGACCTCGTAGTCCATGGCGAGACCGAAGACCACACCCACCATGAAGATCGGCATCATGGACATGATCGGGCCGGTCTGTTCGACGCCGAAGAGCGAGCCGAGCCAGCCCCACTGGAAGACCGCGACGACCGCGCCCAGGGCCGCGACGACCGAGAGCAGGAAGCCGAGGGCCGCCTTCAGCGGCACCAGCACCGAGCGGAAGACCACCATCAGCAGCAGGAACGCCAGGCCGACGACGAGCGCCAGATACGGCAGCAGCGCGTCGTTCATCTTCTGCGAGAAGTCGATGTTCATCGCCGTGGATCCGGTGACCAGGACCTCGGCGCCGGTGTCGGACTTGATGCCCGCGCCCGCGTCACGGATGGCGTGAACCACGTTCTCCGTCTCGGCGGAGCTCGGCCGGTCCTTCGGGATCACGGTGATCATGGCGGTGTCGCCGGCCTTGTTGAAGTGGGCCGGGGTGACCGCGACGACGTGCGGGATGCCGGAGATCTCGTCGGAGACCTGCTTGACCGCGGCCTTGCCGTCCGAGCTGTTCGCCGTGTCCACGACGACCATCAGCGGCCCGCTGAAGCCGGGGCCGAAGCCGTCGGAGAGCAGGTCGTAGGCGCGGCGCTGGGTGGTGCTGGTGGGCTGGGAGCCGTCGTCGGGCAGGCCCATCTCCAGCGAGGCGGCCGGTACGGCGATGACCCCGAGGCCGAGGACTCCGACCAGCAGCACCCAGACCGGCTTGCGCAGGACGAACCGCGCCCACCGGGTACCCATGTTCGGCTTCGCCTCGGGCCGGATCGAAGCCTCGGCGGCCTTGCGCGCCTTGCGTCCCATGACCCGCTTGCCCGCGAAGCCCATCACCGCCGGGACGAGGGTGAGCGCGATCAGGACGGCGATCGCGACCGTGCCGGCCGCGGCGAAGCCCATCTTCGACAGCATCGGAATGTTGACGACGGCCAGGCCGACCAGGGCGATGACGACGGTGAGACCGGCGAAGACGACCGCGGAACCGGCCGTGCCGACCGCCCGCCCCGCCGCTTCCTCGCGCTCGCGGCCCTCGGCCAGCTCGGCGCGGTAGCGGGAGACGATGAAGAGCGCGTAGTCGATGCCGACCGCGAGGCCGATCATCATCGCGAGAGTGGAGGTGGTGGAGCCCAGGTCGAGCACGTTGGCCAGGGCCGTGATCGTCGAGACGCCGATGCCGACGCCGATGAGCGCGGTGAGCAGCGGCAGACCCGCCGCGACGAGCGAGCCGAAGGTGACGACCAGCACCACTGCGGCGATCGCCACACCGATGATCTCGGTGGCCCCGGTCTTTGGCATCACCTGGAGCGCGTCGCCGCCGATCTCCACGGTCATCCCGCTCTTCTGCGCCGCGTGGCCCGCGTCCTCCAGGGCGCTCCGGGTCGCATCGGTCAGCTCCATCGAGTTGACCTTGTAGGACACGGAGACGTACGCCGTGGAGCCGTCCTTGCTGACGGCGTTGCCGGTGTACGGGTCGGTGACCGAGGCGATCTGGTCCGAACCCGACTTCAGCTCGTCCGCGATCTTGTTGACCTCGGCCTTGTTCGCCGGGTCCGTCATCTTCCGGCCGTCGTCGGCCTTGAAGACGACCCGCGCGGTCGCGCCGTCGGCGCTGGAGTCGGGAAAGCGCTGTTCCAGCAGGTCGAAAGCCTTCTGAGCCTCCGTACCCGGAATGGAGAAGGAGCTGGAGGTGGCGGTGGAAGCGGAGGCAGCGCCGAATCCGGCGAGCGCCAGCAGTGCCACCCAGACAAGGGCGACATAGCGGCGGCGCCGGAAGGCAAACCGTCCGAGCTTGTAGAGGAATGTGGCCACGGAGGCGTACTCCCGGTCAGGTCGTGTGGGTGGAAAAGGGCGTGAGGAACCAGCCCGACGACGAGAGCGGCGTGTCAGGTGGGGCTTGGGGAAAGGGTCGTACGGAAGGGACGAGGTCAGACGCCGAGAGCGGGGAGGATCACGGAGTCGACGTAGTCGGTGAGAAACGCGTGGTCGACGGGGCGGTCCTCGACCAGCTGCCGAGCGGTGAAAGCACCGACCAGCATGTGCGGTACATATTTCAGCGCCGGGTTGTCCGGACGCAGTTCACCCCGGCCCACGGCTCGGCGGAGCAGCGAGTCGAGGCCGGTTATCTCCGGCTCGATGAGCAGTTCGCGCAGTGCCTGGTACAGATCGGGATTGTCGTGGACGGCTTGCATCAGGCCCCGCATCAGCGCGGAGTTCTTCTGCATCTTGCAGTCGTCGGTCCGGCTCAGCGCGGCATGGAAATCTCCGCGCAGCGAACCGGTGTCGATCTCGGCAAGGTCGCCCGGCTTGTCGTGGCGCAGCGCCTTGACGACCAGCTCCGGCTTGCTCCCCCACTGGCGGTAGAGGGTGGCCTTGCTGGAGCGGGTACGGGCGGCGACGGCGTCCATGGTCAGGGCGTCGTAGCCGACCTCGCGCAGCAGGTCGAGCACCGCGGCGTAGAGCTCGCTCTCGCGCTCCGGCGTGAGGCGGGTGCGTGCCATGGGTCGACCTCCTGTTCTGTCACTCGTACGTCAGTCAACCGAACGAAACTGTTTCGTACACCTCGAAAATACCCACCGGCTGAGCGAAACTGCATCGTTTCGCTTGTGTGTTGCACCACAACTTCTTCCGCACCACGAGTTGCCGCGTCCCGCTCACGCGGAAAGCATTGGGGGGTGAGTGACGACGTCGCGTATCTCCGTTTCCCGCACCTTCACAAGGACCTGCTCTGCTTCGCGGCCGAGGACGACCTCTGGGTCTCTCCCCTCGTCCCCGAGGGGCAGCAGCCCGGCCGGGCGTGGCGGGTGACCGTCGACCGGACGCGGGTCAGTCACCCGCGCTTCTCGCCCGACGGGACCCGTATCGCGTATACGACCTGGCGCACCCTGGATCCCGAGATCCATCTCGCCCCGGTCGAGGGCGGACCGGCCCGCCGGCTCACCTACTGGGGGTCGACCGACGCCCGGGTCTGCGGCTGGACCCCCGATCCGGACGAGACGTCGCACATCCTCGCCGTGTCCTCGCACGCCCAGCCGTTCTCGTACTTCTCCTGGGCCTACAGCCTTCCCACGGACGGCTCCCCCGGCGGCAAGCTCCCGTGGGGTCCGGTCTCCGACATCGCGGTCGCGGACATCGACGGCGAACGGCGCACGCTGCTGCTCACCGGCACACCCCCGCACGAACCGGCCGCCTGGAAGCGGTACCGGGGCGGGGCGATGGGGCGGCTGTGGCTGCACGGCAAGCGGCTGCTGCCCGACATCGGCGGCCATCTGGACTCGCCGATGTTCGTCGCCGGCCGGATCGCGTTCCTCTCCGACCACGAGGGCGTCGGCAACCTGTACTCCTGCCTGCCCGACAGCTCCGACCTGCGCCGCCACACCGACCACGACGCCTTCTACGCCCGGCACGCGTCCAGCGACGGACGCCGGGTGGTCTACCAGTGCGCGGGCGAGCTGTGGCTGGTCGACGACCTCGAATCACCGGACGCGGTCCCGCGGAAGCTGCAGGTGCGGCTCGGCGGGCCGCGGGCCGGGCGGCGTCCGTACCAGGTGCCCGCCGCCACCAATGTCGACTCGCTGTCCGTGGACGAGACGGGCCGGGCGAGCGCCGTCTCGGTCCGCGGCAGTCTGTACTGGCTGACCCACCGCGACGGGCCCGCCCGCACGATCGCCGACACCCCCGGGGTCCGGGTCCGGCTGCCCGAGATGCTCGGCAGCATGGGCCAGGTCGCCTACGTGACGGACACGGACGGCGAGGACGCCATCGAGATCGCGTACCTGCCGCGCGCCAGCGGTGACCGGGCACCGCGCCGGCTGGCCTCCGGGCAGGTCGGCCGGGTCCACGAACTGATCGCCGACCCGGAGGGCGAACGGCTCGCGATCGCCACGCACGACGGCCGGCTGCTGCTCCTCGACACGGCCGAGGAGTCCACCGGCGAACCGACCGAGCTGATCCGCTCCATCAACGGGCCGGTCCGCGATCTGGCATTCTCACCGGACGGCGCCTGGCTGACCTGGTCGCATCCCGGGATCGGCCGCTCGCTGCGGCAGATCAAACTGGCCCGGATCATGGGACCGGGCGCCCCGGTGATCGTCGATGTCACCAACGGCCGCTTCGAGGACCAGAACCCGGTGTTCACCGGCGACGGCCGGTATCTCGCGTTCCTCTCCTGGCGCGGCTTCGACCCGGTGTACGACGTCCACACGGGCGACCTCTCCTTCCCGCTCGGCTGCCGCCCGTACCTGGTGCCGCTCTCCTCCGCCACCCCGTCCCCGTTCGCTCTCTCACCGGAGGGGCGCCCGGCGGCGGGCGGCCTCGACCCGGGCGACACTCCGGAAGCGACTCCGGCCGAAGGGGCCACGGTCACGGTCGAGTTCGAGGGGCTTGAGAACCGGGTGACGCCGTTCCCGGTCACCGCGTCGAAGTACTCGGCTCTGCACCCGGTCAGCGGCGGCGGGCTCGTCTGGCTGCGCTGGCCGATCTCGGGCGCGCTCGGCGAGACGTTCGCCAACCCGGCCGACATGTCGGGCCGTCCCACGCTCGAACACTTCAACATCACGAAGGCCAGGAAGACCGAGCTCGTCGGCCATCTCGACTGGTTCGCCGTCAGCGGCGACGCGACCCGGCTGGTCGTCATGGACGACGGAGAACTGCGCGCCGTACCGGCCACCGAGGCCGGCGACAGCGACTCGACGGTCTATCTCGACCTGCGGCGGATCCTGCACGATGTCGACCCGGCGGCGGAATGGCGGCAGGCGTACGGGGAAGCGGGCCGCATCATCCGCTCCTACTTCTGGGAACCCGACATGTGCGGCATCGACTGGCCGGGCGTACTCGACCAGTACCGTCCGCTGGTCGAACGGGTCGCGACCCCCGACGAGTTCGCGGACCTGCTGCGCGAGGTCCTCGGCGAACTGGGCACCTCGCACGCCTACGTGGCACCCGCCCGCCGCAACGAGGGCCCACCGCACTACCAGCGGGCGATCGGACTGCTCGGCGCGAACCTGGTGTGCCGGGACGGCAACTGGCTGGTCCGGCGGATCCTGCCGGGCGACTCCTCGGACTCCAAGGCGCGTTCACCGCTCGCCGGCACGGGCATCCGGGAGGGCACGATCCTCACCCACGTGGACGGCCGCCCGGTGGATCCGGTCGCGGGCCCATCCCCCCTCCTCTCCCAGGCGGGCGGAACCACCGTCGAACTCACCTTCTGCCCGCCCGAGAGCGAAGGCCACTCCCGCCGCGTCGCCGTCGTCCCCCTGGTCGACGAGCGCCCGCTCCGCTACCAGGACTGGGTCGCCAAACGCCGCGACGTCGTACGGGAGCTGAGTGCCGGCAAGTGCGGCTACCTGCACATCCCCGACATGGGCGGCTCCGGCTGGGCCCAGTTCAACCGCGACCTGCGGATGGAGGTCTCCCGCCCCGCCCTGATCGTCGACGTACGCGGCAACGCGGGCGGCCACATCAGCGAGCTGGTCGTCGAGAAACTGACCCGCACGATCCTCGGCTGGGACCTCACCCGCGACGCCCAGCCGGTCTCGTACGCCTCCAACGCCCCCCGCGGCCCGGTGGTGGCTCTCGCCGACGAGGCGACCTCCTCCGACGGCGACATGATCACCGCCGTGTTCCGCCTGCTGGAACTGGGCCCGGTGGTGGGCCAGCGGACATGGGGCGGGGTCGTCGGCATGACGGGTCGGCACCGGTTGGGCGACGGCACGGTGATCACGGTGCCGATGAACGCGGCGTGGTTCGACGCGTACGGATGGTCGATCGAGAACCACGGTGTCGAACCGGACCTGGAGGCGCTGCGCACGCCGCTGGACTGGGCGGAGGGCCGGCACGCGGTGCTGGACGACGCGGTGCAGATCGCGCTCGACCTCCTGAAGTCCCACCCGGCGTCGACCCCACCGACCTACGAGGACGCCCCGAACCGCACACGGCCACCACTGCCGCCGCGATAGGCGCCCGTCAGGCCCATCAGGCCCGTCACATCAAGCCCGTCCTGCGGCCCGTCACATCAAGCCCGTCCTGCGGCCCGTCACATCAAGCCCGTCCGGCGGCCCGTCACATCAAGCCCGTCCGGCGGACACATCAAGCCCGTCCGGCGATTGAGGACAAAAGAAGGGGGGCCGGGGGCGTGCCCCCGGTTTCGGGAAGGGGCGGGGTGGGGGAACAAGCCCCGCGCACGCGAAAGGCGCGTCCGGTCTCCCGAACGCGCCCCTCGCACCGACGAGTCAGGACTCGTCGTCGTACCGGTCGCGCGCCCCCTGCGCCGCGTCCCGGGCCTTGTCCCGCGCCCGTTCCGACGCATCGGACGTCCGCTCGCGCGGCTCGCCCTTCTTCTCGCCCGTGTTCTTCTTCGCCTGCTCGGCGAGCTCCTGCGCCTTGTCCTTGAACTGGTCTGCGATACCCATGCTGTTCACTCCTGGTGGGGTGCTCGGGATGCGTTGGGGGGTGACCCCGTTGGGGCCTCGACCAGACTTACACGGCAGGACATTCCACGCATTTCGATCACTTACGCTGCGTGCTCGAACCCCGCGCGACCTCGTCCGCCGCACCTCCGGCGCCCACAAGTCCCTTGCTCACGCCCTCGAGCCGCGACCCGAACCGCTTCATCTCGCGCTGCCCGACCACCCCGATGACCGCCGGCAGGTATCCCCGCACCGACTGCATGCCGCGCAGCCACCACTGCGCGTACACGTGCGCCGAACGCCGCTCGATGCCGGCCACGATCCGGTCGACCGCCGGGCCCAGCGGATACGTGCGGTTCGCCGGCCACGGCAGCCGCTGCCGCAACTCCCGCATGACGTCGTCCTCGTCGGCGCCCCGCACCATGTCGGTGTCCGTCCAGGACAGGTAGCCGACACCGACCTTCACGCCCCGGTATCCGACCTCCGCCCGCAGACTGTGCGCGAACGCCTCCACGCCCGACTTCGACGCGCAGTACGCGGTCATCATCGGCGCCGGAGTGATCGCGGCGAGCGACGCGATCTGCAGGAAGTAGCCGCGGCTCTCCATCAGTACGGGCAGGAACGCCCGCCCCGTCACCGCGCCGCCGATCAGATTGACCTCGATGACCCGCCGCCACGCCTGCGGGTCGGAGCCGACGAACGGCCCGCCCGAGGCGACCCCCGCATTGGCGACGACCACGTCGACCTTGCCGAAGCGCTCCTTCACCTCCTGCGCGACCCGCGCCATCGCCACATGGTCGGTGACGTCCGCGTACCAGTGGTCGCTCTCCGCATGCAGCCGCTCGGAGACCTTCTTCAACTCGTCCGGCTCCAGGCCGACCAGCGCCAGCTTCGCGCCCCGCGCCGAGAGCTTGCGGGCCAGCAGCTCGCCCACGCCGCGCGCCGCGCCGGTGACGACCACGACCTGTCCTTCGAGACTGCGCCTGCCGCTCATACGACCTCCTCCTCAACAGTGCCACTGACCGTCCCGGTGGCAGCGGTGACATACCCGGCGACCAGTTCCCGGATTTTCGCGGTGACCGCCTCCGGTGCCTCCACCGGTGTCATGTGGCCCATCCCCGCCAACTCGGTGAGCCCCAGGCATTCGGGCAGCGCCGCCGCGAGGGCGCGCGCGTGGACGGGCGGAGTCAGTCGGTCCTCCGTACCCGCGATCACGGCGGTGGGCACCCGCAACTCCCTTACGCCCGCGTCGAGATCGAGCTCCGCGAGCACATGCCCCCAGGAGACCCGGGCCGCCCGCGGGCATGCGTGCACGATCCGGGCACAGGACTCGACCCGCTCCGGGGCCGAACCGGCGCCCATCGTGGCGTACTTGAGGATCCGCTTCGAGACGTGTGTGACCGGCCCGAGCGGGGCCCGCACCCCGAGGATCGCGCGGGTCATCCGGGTGCGGACCGCACCGGCCCGCATCGGTACGACGATCGACTCGGCGATCAGCCGCGAACTGCCGGTGCTGCACAGCAGTACGGCTGCCGCGTGCTCGCGCAGCCCGGCCCGCCGCGAGGCGGCCATCAGCGTCATGCCGCCCATGGAGTGCCCGGCGAGCACCGCCTGCTCGCCGGGGGCCAGCGCGGCGGCCAGCACCGCTTCGAGGTCGTCGGCGAGCCGGTCGGTGCTGTACCCCTCGGGGCGGACGGCGGGCGTACGTCCGTGTCCGCGCTGGTCGTAGGCGACGACCCGGTGGTCCACTGCCAGGTCCCGGATCTGCGCGGCCCAGAAGTGGGTGTTGCAGGTCCAGCCGTGCGCCAGCACCACCGCAGGGGCGCCGTCCGGCCCGTACACCTCGATGTGGATGCGGGAGCCGTCGGCGGAAATGGCGGTCAGTTCGCGCGCGGGCACCGGCGGGGCATCCTCGCACCGCAGCGGCCGGCTCATCGCGCGGCCTCCTCGGCAACGGCATTCCCGGCGACGACGGTCTCGGCGGCAGCGGTCTTCCGGGGCCGGATGACCTCGTACTCCCCAAGGTCCACCGTCCGTGTCGCCCGGCGGAACTCACCTGTCGTTCCCGGCCAGACCGTGGTGTTGCGCCCGCCTGCGTCCAGATACCAGCTGGTGCAGCCACCGGTGTTCCACACGGTCCGCGTCATCCGCTCCTGGACCCGCCGGTTCCACGCCCCGACCGCCGACGCCCGCGCACCGAGCGCGGTCCGCCCGCCCAGGATGTTCAGCTGGCGCAGATAGTCCGCCATGTAGTTCAGCTGGGACTCGATCATCAGGATCATGGAGGAGTTCCCCAGCCCCGTGTTGGGGCCGATGATCGTCATCCAGTTGGGGAAGCCCGCCGCGGTCGCGCCCCGCAGCGACTGCATGCCGTCCTTCCAGGACTCGGCGAGCGTGTTGCCTTCCGCGCCGACGACCCGGTCGGCGATCGGCATGTCCGTCACATGGAAGCCGGTGCCGAAGATGATCACGTCGACCTCGGTCTCCGTGCCGCCCCCAGAGCCTCCGGCCTGGGAGGTGCCCCCTGCGGCGATGACGGTCGAGCCGCGTACCTCGGTCAGCCCGGAGGCGACCACATCCACATTGGGCCGGGCGAGCGCCGGGTAGTACGTACTGGAGAGCAGAATCCGCTTGCAGCCGATGCGGTACGAGGGCGTCAGCTTGGCCCGCAGCGCCGGATCCTTGATGGCCCGTGCGATGTTGGACTTCGCCATCCTCTCCACCAGGCCGAGCTCGTTGGGGTGCTTGGTGAACGCGCTGACCTGCAACTCCCGTATGCCCCACAGCAGTCCGCGGCGAGCGGCGCCGGTGAGCGGAAGCGCGCGGTGCAGCCACCGCTCGGCGCCGCTGATGTTCCGGTCCATGCGCGGCATGACCCACGGCGGGGTGCGCTGGAACAGGGTCAGCCTGCCGGCCTTCGGCTGGATCGCCGGCACGATCTGGATCGCGGAGGCGCCGGTGCCGACCATGGCGACGCGCTTGCCGGTCAGGTCGTAGTCGTGGTCCCAGCGGGCCGAGTGGAAGACCTTGCCGGGGAAGTCGGCGAGACCGGGTATGTCCGGAATCTTCGGGTCGGACAGCGGGCCGGTCGCGGAGACGACGACATCGGCGACGATCGTGGTCCCGTTCGCGGACTCGATCACCCAGTTCAGCTCGTCGTTGTCCCACCGCATCATGGTCACTTCATGGCCCAGCCTGATGTGCGGGCGCAGCCCGAAGGTGTCGGCGACACGTTCCAGGTAGGCGCGGATGTGCTCCTGCCCGGAGAAGGTGCGCGGCCAGTCCGGGTTGGGGGCGAACGAGAACGAGTAGAGGTGGGACGGCACGTCGCAGGCGCAGCCGGGGTAGCTGTTGTCGCGCCAGGTGCCACCGACGGACTCGGCCCGTTCCAGGACGACGAAGTCGGTGATGCCTTCGCGACGCAGCCGGACCGCGGCCCCCAGGCCCCCGAATCCGGATCCGATCACCGCCACTCGTACATGCTCGTGCTGGGCCATGCTGCCGCCTCCCGCGGTACGTCACACGACTCCGCCAGCAATCACTGGCATTGTTGGGAGAGTAGAGCAGCCCCGTACCGATGGGTAGGGGTCCGGCAAGGGAAAGTTACCGGCGGTACAACATAGGGTGCGGTGGTGGCTGAAGAACGCGAGCACCGCGAATACCGGATGGAGGAGCTGGCCAAGGAGGCCGGCATCCCCGTGCGGACCGTGCGCTTCTACCGGGAGCGCGGTCTGATCTCGCCACCCCGCCGCGAAGGGCGCATCGCCTGGTACGACGACCACCACCTGGCCCGACTGCGCACCATCGCGGGCCTGCTGGAGCGCGGCCACACCCTCACCGGCATCGCCGATCTCGCCCGCACCTTCGAGAGCGGCCGCGACGTCGCCGAGGTGCTGGGGCTGGGCGAGCCGACCGAAGAGACCCCGGTCCGCCTCACGCCCGAACAGCTCGCGGACTACTTCGAGGGCGAGGTCACCCCGGAGAACCTCGCCACCGCCCTCGACCTGGGCTATCTCGCCACCGACGGCGACGAGATCGTGCACATCAGCCGCCGCCTCCTGGAGGCGTCGGCGGAACTGGTACGGGAAGGGGTACCGCTCTCCACGGTGCTCGCGACGGGCCGCCGGGTCCGGGAACACGCGGACGCCCTCGCCGAACTCTTCGTACAGGTGCTGCAGGCCCACACCACGGAGACCGAACCGCCCCAACTCCGCCCGCTCGCCCGCGCAGTGGTGGACGCCGAGCTCTCCATGGCCCTGGACCGACGGCTGCGCCGCGACGACGGCACGCAGCCACCGAAGGGACCGGAGACGTAACCTCTCCCGCGACGGGCCGCTGAACAGCGGTACACGCCCGGTGGCGGCGCAGGAGCCGACCGCCCCGACGAAACCGCGTTGACCGCCCCTCCCCCGTACGCAAGGCTTCCCCCATGTCCGACAACAATCCGAGCGGTTCGCACGGGGTTGCCGCCCTGTTCTCCCACGGGCGGCTGACCACGATCCCCCGCAAGCCGGCCCGCCGCGAGCAGCTGCTCGTCCACCTGGCGCAGACCCTGTTCGAGCCGGACCGCACGTACAGCGAGCGTGAGGTCAACGAGGCGCTGCTCACCGTGCACGACGACTACCCGGCGCTGCGCCGTTTCCTGGTCGTGGCAGGCCTGCTGACCCGCCCCAAGGACGGCAGCAGCTACCGGCGGGCCGGGTAGCAGCCCCCTACAGCTCGAAGACGGCCGTCACCGGCGCGTGGTCGCTCCACCGCTCGCCGTGCGTGGCGGCCCGCTCCACCCATGCCTTTCTCGCACGCCCGGCGAGACCGGGGGTCGCCACCTGGTAGTCGATGCGCCAGCCCGCGTCGTTGTCGAAGGCGCGCCCCCGGTAGGACCACCAGGAATACGGTCCCGCCCCGTCCGGGTGCAGCGCCCGCACCACGTCCACGTACGCGGCCTCGTCGAAGACCCGGGTCAGCCACGCCCGCTCCTCCGGCAGGAAGCCCGCGCGCTTCTGGTTGTCCTTCCAGTTCTTCAGGTCGGCCTCCCGGTGGGCGATGTTCCAGTCGCCACACACCAGCACCTCACGACCGCCGGCCGCGGACCGCTCCCTGAGCCCCTTCAGATACGGCAGGAACGCGGCCATGAAGCGCTCCTTCTCGTCCTGCCGCTCCGTACCGACATCACCGGACGGGAGATACAGACTCGCCACCGTGACACCCGGCAGGTCGACCTCGACGTACCGGCCGCTGTCGTCGAACTCCTCGCCCCCGGTGCCCCCGAAGCCGCCGAACCCGATCTGCACCCGTTCCGGCGCCCGGCGCGTGTAGAGGGAGACCCCGGCCCGCCCCTTGGCGGCCGCCGGTGCGTGGACGGTGTGCCAGCCGTCGGGCTCGCGCACCTCGTCGGCGAGCTGGTGCGGCTCGGCACGCACCTCCTGCAGGCAAATCACATCGGCTTCGGTCCCCGCCAGCCACTCGACGAAGCCCTTCTTCGCGGCGGCGCGGAGCCCGTTCACATTCACGGTGGTCACGGTAAGCATCAGGGCACAGTACCGACAACCACCGATCGCATACTTGTACCATTTCCCGCATGAATATCCAGCCTCGGTCGTTCGACCACCCCGACGCCGTCAAACTCAACGACCAGGTGCAGCTCGAATACGCGGAGCGCTACGGGGACGAGGGCGATGTCACACCACTCGCCCCGTCCATGTTCCGGCCTCCGCGCGGCCTCTACCTCCTCGCCTACGACGAGTCGGGCGCACCGGTCGCCACCGGCGGCTGGCGTGCGCAGGAGCGGAACGAGGAGGACTACCTGGACGGCGACGCCGAGCTCAAGCGGATGTTCGTGATCCGGGAGTGCCGCGGACGGGGTCTGGCCCGTCGCATCCTCGCCGCTCTCGAAGCGGACGCACGGGCGGCGGGCCGCACCCGGATGGTGCTGGAGACCGGCGACCAGCAGCCGGAGGCGATCGCGCTGTACACCTCCAGCGGCTACACCCCCTGCGAGAAGTTCGGCTACTACCGCACGTACGAGAGCAGCCGCTGCTTCGCCAAACCGCTCCAGGAGTCGTGATCCGGGCCCCTAGAGCCCTCCGAGGAAGCCGAGCAACGCGGCATTGAACCGCTCCGGCTGCTCCAGGTTCGGCAGATGCGCGGCACGGTCGACGACCACCAGCGTGGAGTGCGGGATCAGCCGGTGCAGGGCCTCCCCGGCCGCGAACAACGTCGTGCCCCGATGCCTCACCGCACGCGGGCAACACCCACATAGAACCCGCTGCGTTCGTTCTCCGGCGCCGGCCCCTCCCGATACCACTCCGTGGCCGGCACGAGCCCCGGCTCGACGAGATCCAGACCGTCGAAGAACGGCTCCACCTCGCTGTGACTGCGCATCCGCAGTGTGATGGCGCCCTTCTTGTAGGCGGACTCGGTCTCGGCCCGGAGCTCCGGGTGCTGGTCGGCCGTGCCGTGCGACAGCACCAGGTAGCTCCCCGACGGCAGGGCGTCGACCAGGGTGCGGGTGATGCCGTACGGGTCCTGGTCGTCGGGCAGGAAGTGCATCAGCGCGATCAGCGACAGGGCGACGGGCCTGCGGAAGTCCAGCAGCCGACGGGCGTGATCGAGGATCAGCTCCGGCTTCCGCACATCCGCGTGGATGTAGTCGGTGGCCCCTTCCGGACTGCTGGCCAACAGCGCTTCCGCATGGCGCAGAACGATGGGGTCGTTGTCCGCGTACACGATCCGGGCGGTGGGGGTGATCGCCTGGACGATCTGATGCAGGTTCGGCGAGGTGGGGATGCCGGTGCCCACGTCGAGGAACTGATCGATACCCTGCCGCGCCAGCCAGGCGGAGGCGCGATGCATGAAGGCCCGGTTCCGCGCCGCGTTGCCCCGCGCCTCCGGAGGCAGCTTCTCCCCCACAGCCTGATCGACCGGGTAGTTGTCCTTGCCGCCCAGCAGCCAGTCGTAGACGCGCGCCGGGTGGGGTGCGCTGGTTTCGATCTGGGGCGTGGGCGGTCTGGCCGTCACAGGACGCTCCTCCGTACGGGGAATCGCGGGCAGGGGGCTGCGCCTCAATCCTGCCGCAAGATGTCCGCGCGGGAAGTGCCGGATGGGCCGAACTGCCCTGGGGATCAAACCGTCTTGGAAACGACGAAGTCCCGCCCGATCTTTCGATCGGGCGGGACTTCGTCGTGCGGTGGGGTGTTCACAAGTATCCAAGAGCTGGCTCTTCCAAGGCCGTGAAAGATCGCTTCCCGATCCCCTGGTGATCGTTTCCCGTGCATCGGCTGACGCCGTGGCCTTGTCAGTCCAGTGGGGTCAGGTCGAAGACGGTGATGCAGTACGCGTCTTCGACGTCTCGGCGGAAGCGATGGAGGTCGCCGGACGACATGAGTGCGGGGAAGATGTTGCCGACGGTGCCGCCGCGGCTCTCGACAAGACCGTCACTCGTACGCATGCAGTAGTCCAGGCCAAGGATCTCGTCGGTTTCCTCCCAGCGGACGTAGTAGCGGGCATAGCCGTCGTCGAGGAGGAAGAAGCCCGTCAGGGTGAAGGTTGCCCTGGGTTCCGGGAAGCCGCCCGTCAGAGGGACCAGGGGCAGGTACAGGGCGTCGCCGGGGGTGAGGACGGGGTGTTGGGCGAACGCGGTCACCGCGGACCGGGCATCAAGAACTGGGATGCCGTGGACGGGATCCACGCCGGGTGGCCCGAACTCCGTGGCAGGCCGCCCGACGCAGTCGCGCAGAGCGGCGATGAGGACGGTGTGCCGGATGTAGTCGTCGCGGGCGTCGACCAGGGGAATGTCGTAAGCCAGCGTCGAGGCCGGGTCCCGACCGTCCCACAACACAACCCGCAGCGCGGAGGGGTCCGCAGTCACCGGCAGGACTCCCCGGACGGCCTGCGAGCCGTAGGTGAGCGGCGCCGGCACGAGCTGTTGCAGCCGGGACAGAGCGGTCTGCCGAAGGTCGTCGAGGTATTCCTCGCGTTCGTCGGCCACCGCGTCGCTCTGCCGCATGGGGGTCTCCCCTCCGCTTTCAGCCGTTCACCACGGACGGACATTTCTGGACGCCTTGGCAGTATGCGGTGATGGTGCCGATCTTCTCCTTGCGGGGGACCTTCCGCTCCCCGTCTCCTGTCTGCTTGTAGTACTGAACAACGCCTCGCACCGTTGCAGCGACCCGGCCGCTGTAGACCACGACGGCGATGTACTCCAGATGGTGCCCGTCGACCTTGTCGACCTTGTCGCCGTATGCCGCCTGCAGGGCTGCGTACTTCTTGATGTTGTGGCGGGAGGAGAAGTGACGCCAGCCGAAGTGGCTGTTCCCCACCCTCGTGGGGATCTTCCGGCCGTCGGGATCGGTGACGGTGAACTTCACTTTCTTCCATTCGTCGTCGACTGCTGGAAGGGCACGGGGCGCATGGGCCGGCGTGGGCAGTTCCATGCCTGACGCAGCGTGTTTCAGAGCCTGTGCCCCGTACTGCCGCTCGAACTCCTCGTCGGAGAGGAAGATCGCCCCGCGCCGGTCCGCTGTCCGGTCTGCGCTGTTGCTCTGCGCCGGTGAGCCGGCCACGAAAAGACAGGCAGTTGCCAGACAGACACCGGCCCGATGCGCTGCACGCATGTTCACAACTCCCGCTTCTCGGTGAAGCTCCGCACGCTATGCCGACGTGCCTGCCAGCCCGGCGTGGCGCTCCGGCGTCTGCGGACTTTCACCCGTCCGGGGTGCGGGATCCTGCGACCGCGTCCGACGCTTCCAGCGCCGCCTTCCTTCTTGGCCGGGCCTGATCGGTTCCTGGCCGCTGGTCCACCGTCCACCCGACAGGCTTAAGACGGCGGGGCCACGCCGATCCGGCCCGGCTTTGCCCGGCCATGGAGACACCCCGGCACCACCTCCTAATGCTGTTGTCAAGCCGCTGTGGTGACTGGGAGTTCGCATTGGTAGCACCGTCCGTCACGTATCAAAGCCCACAGGACGTTGACC
>NZ_JBSFYR010000127.1:0-15420 GCF_053599875.1 Streptomyces sp. NPDC005151
TCCTTCCCCAAGCTCTCAGCTTCGTTCGCGCAGGGGAGACCCCATCCGAGGACCTTCCGGCGCCTTGGAATCGCACGCACCAGACCGCGTCCGCTTTCCGATCGAAGGTCACCCGACAGGCTCTCAGGGCCGGGACGCTACCGGGCCACCGCCCGTACTCCGATCCTCACGCTGACGCACCGCACCCGCATCCCGGGACCACGCCGGTCAGAAGGCCATCGCCCCGCCGGCCCCGGAACCGCGGGGCGGCTACCTGGGTCAACACGAGACGCGGCACCCAGGGTCACTGCGAACATGCGACCCCCGGACCGCGGCATCGGGATCTTCCTCGGAAATCTGGGCACATTCTGCGTACAACCCTTGTGCCCCATGCGCTGTCAAACACGACGCCGGACAAGGAACGGGCCCTTTCCGGCTACCCCCCGCGCCCCCCGAGCAAGCCCGGCCCTTCGTGAGCCAAGGAGCCGCTCATGCGCAAGCACCGCTCGGCCGCCGTTGCCGCGGCATCGTTTCTCCTCGTGACGGGGGCGGCCATCGCCGCCGCCCCGTCCGCGTACGCCGGGACTCCCGGCGGCACCCACGCGAACGACCGCAACACCGACTTCAACGGCGACGGCTACGACGACGTGCTCGTCGGCGCTCCCGGGGCGGCCGTCGGCGGGCACAAGGGCGCGGGAATGGTCACCGTGCAGTACGGCGGACCCAAGGGCATGGGCACCTCCAACGTCAGGGCCTTCAGCCAGAACACCTCGGGTGTGGCCGGCGCCGCCGAGGCCGGCGACGGCTTCGGCAAGACCCTGGCCACCGGCGACCTGGACAGCGACGGCTACGACGACGCGGTCGTCGGCATCCCCGGCGAGGACATCGGCACTGTCTCCAACGCGGGCGGCGTCGTCGTCCTGTGGGGCACACCGAAGGGGCTCAGCGGGTCGGTGAGCAACTGGCTGCAGGCCGAAGAGCCCACCGCGGGCGGCAAGTTCGGCGCCTCTCTCGCCGCGGCCCGGTTCTCCGACACCACCCCGGGCGATCTGCTGGCGGTCATGGACTCGGTCGGACTGACCACGTACCAGTTCGAGCCGGCCACCGAGCCCAGCACGAAGAGTGTCGGCCCGCAGACGCGGCAGCCCGTACAGAAGTCGCGTACGACGCTCTCCTCGCCGTCGAAGAAGGCGCGCACCGGGTCCGCCGCCGCCGAGGCGCCGGGCATCCGGCCCGCGTCGATGACGACCGGCGACTACGACAACAACGGCTACGCCGACCTGGTCGTCTCCGGAACCAGCGTCGGTGACGAGCCGGGGCACGGCTGGTCGTACATCCTCCCCGGCACCGCCTCCAACGACGAGCCGCTGCCGGTCACCGCGGTACGCGGCGGCCCGGTCGTCGCCTCCGGCGACATCAACGGCGACGGATACGACGACCTGGCCACCGGCGAGCCGCACAGCCCGGACGACGGCGGCGCGAGCATGACCGGCGGTCTGGTCGGTGTCTACTACGGCAGCGCGACCGGCCCCGCGGGTCAGAAGGGCCCTGGCACCCCGCCCGTCTGGTGGACCCAGAACTCTCCCGGCGTACCGGGATCGAACGAACGGGGCGACGGCTTCGGTACCGACCTCTCCATCGGCGACACGAACAAGGACGGATTCGCGGACCTGGCGGTCGGCATCTCCGGCGAGGACGTCGGCAGCGTCGCGGACGCGGGCGCCTTCACGGTGCTGCGCGGCTCGGCCCGGGGGCTGACCGCCACCGGCGCGCTGTCGGTGACACAGGGCACCGCGAAGGTCCCGGGCACGGTGGAGAAGGGCGACAAGTTCGGCGGCCAGGTCTCCTTCACCGACCCCAACGACGACGGACGCTTCGGTCTGCTCGTCTCGGCGCCCGGCGAGAATACGAACGACGGCTACGTCTGGGTCTTCTCCGCGGGCACCGGCGGCGTGACGACCTCCGGTTCGTGGAACTACGGGGCGAGCGCTTTCGGCGGTCCGTCCCGTGACGCGCTGTACGGGGCGGCGATCGACGACTGACAGGACGCGTGGCGGGCGCTCGTCCCGCCCGCGCCCGATTCACTGGTGTCCCGGCGGTCTCCGGGGCACCAGTGCTTTCGCGGAAGGCTGGATACGTTCGGACCCATGGATGAGTTCCTGCGGGTTGGACAGTGCGGGAATTCGTGCCGAACGCCCAGTTCTACGGGGTGGTGGTGAACGCATTCTCCGTCGCCGCCAATGGCGTTCCGCAGCTCAGCACTCCCCTCTGGCTCCTGATCACCGTCGGCCTGGCGGCGGGCGCCCTGATCGGGAAGGCGCTCACCGATCGGGTGCCGGAGAAGCGGGCCCGACTGCTCGTCCTGCTGCTCGCACTGGGCGGTGGGATCACCACGCTCGCCAAGGGAGTGTGGGCGCTCTGACGGTCGGGCCACTGCCCGGATCCGCCCACAGATGATCTTCATGGACCGCCGCCCGGTCGGCAGGGCCCTGTCGAACAGGCGGCGGTCACGGGATATCTTGATATCAAGCAATGTTGCAGACGTGGAGCGGAGCACCCGGTGACTGACTCGACCATCATCTATACGCACACCGACGAGGCCCCGGCCCTGGCGACGTATTCGTTCTTGCCTGTGATCGAGGCGTACGCCTCGACGGCCGGGGTCACCGTGGAGAACCGCGACATCTCCCTGGCGGGGCGGATTATTGCCAGCTTCCCGGAGCACCTCGACGAGAACCAGCGCATCGATGACGCTCTCGCCGAGCTCGGCGAGCTGGCCAGGACGCCCAGCGCGAACATCATCAAGCTGCCGAACGTCTCGGCGTCGATCCCGCAGCTGAAGGCGGCCATCGCCGAGCTGCAGCAGCAGGGCTACGCGCTGCCGGACTACCCGGACGACCCGCAGACGGACGAGGAGAAGGACGTCCGCGCGCGCTACGACAAGATCAAGGGCAGCGCGGTCAACCCGGTCCTGCGCGAGGGCAACTCCGATCGCCGCGCCCCCGCGTCGGTGAAGAACTACGCCAAGACGCACCCGCACCGCATGGGCGCCTGGACGGCTGACTCGAAGACGAACGTCGCGACGATGAACGCCGACGACTTCTGCTCCACCGAGAAGTCCGCCGTCATTGCCGAGCCCGGCTCCCTGCGGATCGAGCTCGCCGGTGACGACGGCACCACCACTGTCCTGCGCGAGTCGGTACCCGTGCTCGCGGGCGAGGTCGTCGACGCGTCCATGATGCGGGCGGCGGCCCTGCGCGAGTTCCTCGAGGCGCAGATCGCCCGCGCCAAGGCCGAGGGTGTGCTCTTCTCCGTGCACCTGAAGGCCACGATGATGAAGGTCTCCGACCCGATCGTCTTCGGCCACGTGGTGCGCGCCTTCTTCCCGAAGACGTTCGCGAAGTACGGCCAGGCGCTGACCGCCGCCGGTCTGTCGCCCAACGACGGCCTCGGCACGATCCTGAACGGCCTGGACGGCGTGCCGCACCTGGGCGCCGAGATCAAGGCGTCCTTCGAGGCCGAACTCGCCGAGGGTCCCGCCCTGGCGATGGTCGACTCCGACCGCGGCATCACCAACCTGCACGTGCCGAGCGATGTCATCGTCGACGCGTCCATGCCGGCCATGATCCGCACCTCCGGCCACATGTGGGGCCCGGACGGCAAGGAGGCCGACACCCTGGCCGTCCTGCCGGACAGCAGCTATTCGGGCGTCTACCAGGCCGTCATCGACGACTGCCGGGCGCACGGCGCGTTCGACCCGTCGACGATGGGCTCGGTGCCGAACGTCGGTCTGATGGCGCAGAAGGCCGAGGAGTACGGCAGCCACGACAAGACCTTCGAGATCGCCGCCCCGGGCACGGTCCGCGTCGTCGACGGTTCCGGCAACGTGGTGCTGGAGCAGACGGTCGCCGCCGGTGACATCTTCCGCATGTGCCAGACCAAGGACCTGCCGATCCAGGACTGGGTCAAGCTCGCCGTCACCCGCGCCCGCGCGTCCGGCACCCCGGCCGTGTTCTGGCTCGACGAGGGCCGCGCGCACGACGCGACGCTCATCGCCAAGGTCAGGACGTACCTCGCCGACCACGACACCGAGGGTCTGCAGATCGAGATCCTGTCGCCGGTCGAGGCGACCGCGTTCTCGCTGGAGCGCATCCGCCGGGGCGAGGACACCATCTCGGTCACCGGCAACGTGCTGCGTGACTACCTGACCGACCTGTTCCCGATCCTGGAGCTCGGCACGAGCGCCAAGATGCTCTCGGTTGTCCCGCTGATGAACGGCGGCGGCCTGTTCGAGACCGGCGCCGGTGGCTCCGCTCCCAAGCACGTCCAGCAGCTGGTCAAGGAGAACTACCTGCGCTGGGACAGCCTGGGTGAGTTCCTCGCGCTCGCGGTCAGCTTCGAGCACCTGGCGCAGACGACGGGCAACGCGCGCGCCCAGGTGCTCGCCGACACCCTCGACCGCGCCACCGGCACCTTCCTCAACGAGGACAAGTCGCCGAGCCGCAAGCTGGGTGGCATCGACAACCGCGGCAGCCACTTCTACCTGGCGATGTACTGGGCCCAGGAGCTGGCGAAGCAGACCGCCGACGCGCAGCTCGCGGAGGCGTTTGCCGGTCTCGCCAAGACGCTGACCGAGCAGGAGCAGACGATCGTCGACGAGCTCATCGCGGTGCAGGGCTCGCCGGTCGACATCGGCGGCTACTACCGTCCGGACGCCGCCAAGGCGTCGGCCGTCATGCGCCCGTCGGCGACGTTCAACGAGGCCATCGCCTCCCTGGGCTAGCCCACGGCAGTCCCCGGTCGCCGCGCAGCCCGCGGTGAACGTTCCGCCCCGGTCGCACGTGCGACCGGGGCGGTCCCGTGTGCGGGGAGAGTTCAGGGGTGTTCCCGGCGTCCGCCGCCGGTGTGCTCGCGGGCGAGGCGGTCCCACTCCTCGCGGCCGCCGGACAGGGGCCAGGCCCAAGTGGGACGGTGCGACCGGCGGTGAGCTGCGAGTACCGGCGGATCAGGGACGACAGGGCCCAGGCCTTTCTTTCGGATCAAAGGCCCGGGGCGAGCATCTCCGCCGTGATCGCCCACCGTTCGTGGTCCCGCCACGCCCCGTCGATGAAGAGGAAATCCGGCGAGAAGCCTTCGAGCCGGAATCCGGCCCGGCGCACGAGGGCGATCGACCCCTTGTTGCCGGGCTGAATGTTCGCCTCCAGACGGTGCAGGCCGAGCGGTCCGAAGGCGTACCGCAGCACCAGATCGAGCCCTTCGCCCATCAGGCCGCGCCCCGAGGCGTGGGCGAACGCCCCGTATCCCAGGGCGCCGCAGCGGAACGCACCGCCGACGATGTTGTTGATGTTGATGAAGCCGGCGAGGGGACCGCTCCCGGCACCGTCGCCGTCGACGGCTGTGCGTTCGCAGACGAGGAAGCCCGCCTTTGTGGGGTCCTCGATCAGCCGGCCCGCGTAAGCGGCGTACGCACGCGCATCGTCGGGCGGGAACAGCCACGAGCGGTGCAGGCCGCCGCTCTCCTTGACCCGGCTGGTGAACTCCTCGGCGTCCGCGGGGGTGAAGGGGCGGATCCCTACGCGCGAGCCCTCGGCCAAGTAGACGTTGTCAGACATCCGGACAGCGTAGACGGCGTGCCGGGCTCACTTGGGACGGCGGCGGAACAGATAGCCGCCGCACACCATGCCGGCCGCGAACATCGCGAGCAGCACCACGTACAGGGGCAGCGTCACCAGCGGGATCAGCAGACGGATGGTGACCTCGCCGGTGTTCTCGGCGATGAAGACGATCGACAGGACCGCGATGACGAGGACAACGATGCGGGACGGTGAGAACGGTCCGACGCTGCCCCTGCCACCGCTCGATACATCCTTCGGGCTCATGGCTGGGCCCCTTCCCTGGTCCTGATACGCCACCGCCCCCCGACTCCAGGATGCCCCCATCCCGCACCCGGGGGGCGGTGGCGTACGGCCGTACAGGTGACGGTCCGCTCCGGGTCGGTTCACCCGTTGATCAGCGCGGGCACCTCGACCGTGAGCGTGCCCGGACCGCCGTCCTCCGGCGCGTCCAGCACCGCGGGCACGCCGAGCGGAATCGTCAGCGCCGTCGGGCCGTGGCCGAATCCCAGCTCCTCGACGACGGGCACGCCCAGCCCGCCGAGCCGGTCGGCCAGGACCGCACGCACCTCCTCGTACGGTTCGCAGCCCTGCCAGGAACCGCAGGCGACCCCGGATATCCCGGACAGCGCCCCGGCCCGCAGCAGTTGAGTGAAGATGCGGTCGAGGCGGTACGGATCCTCCGTCGTGTCCTCGATCATCAGCAGCCCGCCGCGGGCGGACGTCCGGGCCTGCGGGGTGCCGATGTCGGCGGCGAGCAGGCTCACACAGCCGCCGTACGTGATGCCGCTGCCCCGGCCGGGCACCAGCACCCCGGCCGTGCGAAGGCCCAGGGTCCGTACCGATTCCGGCTCGAACAGGGTGGCCCGCAGCGACTCCTGGGTGTCCGGGTCCTTGAGGAAGGTCTCCGTGGCGACCATCGGTCCGTGCAGCGTCGAGAGCCCCATGCGCTGGGCGAACGCCTCGTGCAGCACGGTGATGTCGCTGTAGCCGACGAACACCTTGGGCCCGGCCGCGCGCATCGCCGCCCAGTCGACCAGGTCGACCATGCGGTGCGCCCCGTATCCGCCGCGGGCGCACAGCACCGCGTCGAAAGACGGGTCGCACCAGGCCTGTTCAAGGTCGCGGGCGCGCGCCTCGTCCGTACCGGCGAGATAGCCCAACTCCTGGTGTACATCACGGACATGGGGCATCTCGACGGGCTCCAGGCCCCAGTCGCGCAGCACGTCCAGACCCGTCTCGAGGCGGTCGCCCGGCACCGGTCCGCTGGGTGACACGACGGCGACCCTGGCACCCGGTCGCAGGCGGGCGGCGCGGGTCAGAGGAGTCAGCGTCACTTCTTCAGCTCCAGTTGTGGTACGTCGGGGCGGTCGATGCCGAAGGTCTGGGCGTAGAGGGAGAGTTCGGCCTCCAGTGCGGCGATCATGGTGTCGGCACGCCGGAATCCATGGCTCTCCCCCTCGAACGTGAGATACGCGTGCGGGATGCCGCGCCCTTCGATGGCGGTCAGGAACCGCTCGCACTGGACCGGTGGGCAGATCACGTCGTCCAGCCCCTGGAGCAGCAGGAACGGGGTGGTCAGCCGGTCGGTGCGGTTGATCGGCGACCGCACGCGGTAGCGGTCCGGGACCTCGGCGAGCGGGCCGATCAGGGACTCCAGATACTGCGACTCGAAGTCATGGGTCTCGTCGGTGCCCCAGCCGGTCAGGTCGAGGATCGGATAGATGACGGTGCCGCAGGCGTAGACGTCGGTGCTGGTCAGCGACGCGGCGGTGGTCCAGCCGCCGGCGCTGCCGCCACGGATGGCGAGCCGGTCCGGGTCGGCCGTGCCCTCGGCTGCCAGCGCCCGGGCGACGGCGGCGCAGTCCTCCACGTCGACGATGCCCCATTGTTCGCGCAGCCTGTTGCGGTAGGCCCTGCCGTAACCGGTGGAGCCGCCGTAGTTGACCTCGGCGACGCCGATGCCGCGCGAGGTGAAGTAGGCGATCTCCAGGTCGAGGACGAGCGCGGCATGCCCGGTGGGACCACCGTGCGCCCACACGACATAGGGCGGCAACTCGCCTTCGTGCCCCTCCCGTTCGGGGTTGCGGGGCGGATAGATGTGGGCGTGGATGTCACGGCCTTCGGGCCCGGTGAAGGTGCGGTTCTGCGGTGCGGGGTAGTAGGCGGGGTCGACCGCGTCGCGGTGCTGCGCGCCGATGATCCGGGTACGGCCCGTCGCGGTGTCCAGCTCCACCACCTCGTACGCGCTCTGCGGACCCGCGGCGACGCCGACGACCCGGCTGCCGTGAACGGCGAGCGTCTCGGCCCACTCGGTCCAGGGCCCGGCGGTGTCGGCGAGTTCGCCGGTCTCCGGGTCGAGGATGCCGAGGGTGGTGGTGCCCTTGCCGTGGATGGTGGCGATCAGTCCGTTCTCCAGCGGGCGGAACCAGCTGAGCCCGATCTTCCAGAGCGGCCCGGCGAACTCCTGCTCCCGTGTGCAGAGCGCCACCGCGCCCCGGTGCGGATCGGCGCGGTACAGGTTCCACCAGCCGCTGCGGTCGCTCGCGAAGAGGAGTTGTCCGTCGGTGGTCCATTCGATCTGCGGTACCGATTCCCCGGGTCCGCCGCCGAAGCTCCAGGCGCTGCAGAACGTGCCGTCGTCGGTGACGTCGGCGAGCATCACCTCGGTGCCGTCCCACGGCATCCGCGGATGGTCCCAGGCGATCCACGCGACGCGCCGCCCGTCGGGCGACAGCTTCGGCCCGGTCACGAAGCGGTGCCGGCCGTCGGAGAGTTCGCGTACCGCGCCGCGGTTGTCGGCCGCCGATCCGTCCAGCGGTACGGCGGCGATCACCCGGCGCACATCGGTGGGCGACTCGCCGGTGAACTCCTCCAGGACGCACCACACTTCGCCCCGCTCGCCCCGGTCGAGGTGCAGCTGCGGGTCGACCCAGCGCAGTCCGCCGCCGACGGCCGAGACCGGGGTGAGCGGCCATGGTTCGTCGGGCCCGTCGGGCGCGTACGCGTACAGCCGCTGGTCGGTGAAGTTCACGAAGACGATCAGCGGTCCGGCGTCGGCGCGCCCGGCCCCGGCCCAGGGCAGTCCGCCGTACTCGATGACGCGGCTGCGTACGTTCCACGGAACGGGCAGCACGGATTCGGTGGTCCCGTCCGCCCGGCGGCGGACCAGGGCGCGGCGGCCCGCCTCGGCCGGGCGCGGCTCCGTCCACCACACTTCGTCGCCGACCGCGCCGACGTACTCCGGGCGGCCGTCGTGCGAGGCGGCCAGCCGTGCGTCGACCGGAGACGGCCATGTTCCGTAGGCCCCTGTGGACATCATGTTCAATCCCCCCGTGCGGGTCAGGCCGTGCGCAGATAGTGGTCGAGTACGCGGACGCCGAAGTGCAGTGCCTCGACGGGCACGCGTTCGTCGACGCCGTGGAAGAGCGCCTGGTAGTCGAAGCCGACCGGGAGCTTCAGCGGTGAGAAACCGTAGCCGGTGATGCCGAGCCGGGAGAACTGCTTGGCGTCCGTGCCGCCCGACATGCAGTACGGCACGACATGGCCGTCCGGATCGAAGCGTTCGACGGCGGCGCGCAGCTTCGCGTACGTCGGTGAGTCGACCGGCGCCTGCAGAGCGACCTCGCGGTGGTGGAACTCCCAGTCGACGCCCGGTCCGGTCAGCCGGTCCAGGGTGGCGTGGAACTCGTCCTCGCCACCGGGCACCATCCGGCCGTCGATGTAGGCGAGGGCACGGCCGGGGATCACATTGACCTTGTACCCGGCTTCGAGCATCGTCGGGTTGGAGCTGTTCCTGACGGTCGGCTCGACCAGGGCCGCGGCCGGTCCGAGCTTTCCGAGCAGTTCGTCCACGTCGAACCCGGGGGCGTCGACATCGGCGCGGATGCCGTGCAGGGCGGCGATCTCGGTGAGGGCGGCGCGTACGGTCGGGGTGAGCCGTACCGGCCATTCGTGCGTGCCGATCCGGGCGACGGCCGCGGCGAGTGCGGTGACCGCGTTCGCCCTGTTGACCTTCGAGCCGTGCCCGGCCTTGCCGTGGGCGGTGAGCTTCAGCCATCCGGTCCCGCGCTCGCCCGCGGCGATGGGGTAGAGCGGCATCCCCGGTCCGGCGTGGAAGGTGAAGGCGCCGGATTCACTGATGCCCTCCGTGCACCCTTCGAAGAGTTCGGGGTGTCGGTCGGCGAGGAAGCCGGAGCCGTCCTCCGCGCTGGCCTCCTCGTCGGCGGTGTACGCGATCACGATGTCCCGGCGGGGCCGGATACCGGCCCGGGCCCAGGCCCGGACGACGGCAAGGACCATCGCGTCCATGTTCTTCATGTCGATGGCGCCGCGGCCCCAGACGACACCGTCGCGGACCTCCCCGGAGAAGGGGTGCACGGTCCAGTCGTCGGCCTCGGCGGGCACGACGTCGAGATGCCCGTGGACAAGAAGCGCGTCGGCGGACGGGTCGGTGCCCTCGATCCTGGCGACCACGTTGGTGCGGCCCGGGGTGCGTTCGAGGAGCTGCGCTTCCAGTCCGGCCGCGGCCAGCCGTTCGGCGACATACTCGGCGGCCGGGCGCTCCCGGCAGTCGCCGCCGCCCCGGTTGGTCGTATCGATCCGGATCAGTTCGGACGTGAACGTCACCGACTCGTCGAGGGCCAGGTCGTCGACGGAATCCTGGGGGGTGGTCGCCTCAGCCATACTGCTCCTCCACGGCGGACGACGCGATCGTCGTCACCGCCTTGAACGTGCGAATACCTTCGTACATCGTCGCGCTGGTGTAGGCGACGCGCCGCTCGCCACTGGGCACCACGCCGGGGACAACGGTGGCCGCTGCGGCCAGATGCTCGGCGTCGAACTCCAGCTCCACCGTGAACGGGCCGCCCCGCACCGGTTCGAGGCGCCCGGCGAGCGCGGTGGCCTCCTTGGCCGCCGCACGGATATCGGCCGCGGTACGAGCGGGGGTCCGGCACACCGCGGCGTACCGCGACACGTAGTCCTTCACCGCGACCTTGCGGGCGGCGGGGGCGTATCCGTCGGCGTCCACGCAGGTCAGGTCGTCGCCGGTGACGAGGACGACGGGCACGCCGTACTCCGCGACGACATGCGCGTTGAGCAGTCCCTCGCTGGCGCGGACCCCGTTCAGCCAGACGCCGGTGATGGAGTTGGCCAGGTATGTGTGGGCGAGCACGCCCTCCGTACCGGCTCCCGTGTGGTAGCCGACGAAGGCGATCGCGTCGACGTCACCGTGCTGGATGCCCTCCACCATGCTGAGGGACTTGTGCTTCCCGGTGAGCATCTGGACCCGCTCGTCGAGCCGCTCCAGCAGCAGGTTGCGCATGGACCAGTGGGCCTCGTTGATCAGCACCTCGTCGGCGCCCCCGTCGTAGAAGCCGAGGGCCGCCGCGTTCACATCGGAGGTGAACATCGATCGGCAGCGCTCCCACTGCGGCGTCCCGGGCAGCACATCGGCCGGCCAGGTCACGCCCGTGGCGCCTTCCATGTCCGCGCTGATGAGGATCTTCACGGTGTATCGGTCCTCTCGCAGGTCAGCAGGCATGCGTTCCGGCCGTGACAGCGGTTGCCGGCCTCGGCTCCGTAGGAACGCCCGGCAGGCTCCCGAAGCGGCCGTTCGCGAAGGGAGATCTTCATGCGGCAACACCGTACGCGGTGGCGGCGTCCCAGGCCAGAGGTGTTGTCAGGTCGAGAGGTCCAGTCCACTGCGGGGTCAGTCGGACGGCCGGTCGGCGCGGGGGCCCCGGTGCCAGACCTCCAACGGCCCGGATCCCGTGCCCGGGCCGCACCCGGCACGCCGTGGCCCGTCCGTGGGTCACGCGGTGGTCCCCCGGGTCACACGGTGGTGACGAGCCCTCCGCCGCGTCCCCGTCGACCAGCCGGAGGTGGCGCGCCCGCGCGCCACCGCGCACAACGCGGCGTCAGTCCTCGTGACCGAGTTGCAGGTCACGTTCGGTGCGTCCGCCGCCCGCGACCTGGAGGACAGTGGCCACCGGCGGGTACCCCGCCGCGATGACGGTGTACTCGCCGGTCGACAGGTCCACGAAGCGGAACGCCCCGTCGGGCCCGGTCGTCAGGGTGTCGACGACATTGCCCGCCGCGTCCAGGAGCGTGACCCGGGCGTCCTCGACGGGCCGTCCGCCGCTCGCCCGTACGACGCCGCGCAGCACCGCGCCGCCGGCCAGTTCGATGTCCTGCCGGGTCTCCCTGGCCGCTTGCACACTGACCGGCAGCGCGGCGGGCCGGAAGGCGGGGGCGCTGGCGGCGAGGGTGTATTCGCCGGCCACCAACTCCGAGATCACATAGCCGCCTTCACGGCCGCTGCGGGTGGACGCGACGACCTCGCCGCGCACATCGGTGAGCGTGACGGCGGCGTCCCGCACCGGAATCCCGTCGGCCGTGACGACGGTCCCGGCCAGCCGGCCCGCACCGCCGAGCACCACGTCGAGCTCGACGGGCCGCTCGCCGACGGTGACGCTGACGGCCTGTGGCTGGTGCCCTCCGGCCGCCGCGATGAGGACGTACGAACCGGAGCCGGGCACGCTCAGCGCGTACCGCCCGTCGTCGCCGCTCGCGCCGCGGCCGACCTGCTTCCCCTGGATGTCGATCAGGGTGAGGGCGGCGCGTGGGACCTTCGTACCGTCGGGGTGCTGGACGCAGCCGCACACCGGGACGCCCGAAAGGTAGACGGGCGGTGGAGGGGCGTGGGTGGTGCGGGCGGCGGGGATGGGGGTGGCGGACTCGGCGGCTGCGGATTCGGGGCTGTGGTGGGACACCAGCGGTTTCTCCTTGAGGAAGAAGGCGATGACGAGGCCGAGTGCGAGCACCGGCACGAGGTAGAGGAAGATCCGCGGCATCGCGTCGGCGTACGCCTGGATGTAGCTGTCGCGGAGGGCCGGCTCCATGGCGTGGACCAGCTGCGGGGTGAGCGACTCGGGGTCGGGGAGGTCGGCGCCGGACGGGAGGCGGACGGCAAGGGCGTCGGCGAGACGGCCTGCGAAGAGCGTCCCGAAGACGGCGGCGCCGACGCTGCCGCCGATCTGCCGGAAGTAGTTGTTCGCGCTGGTGGCGGTGCCGAGGTCGGCGGGTGGTACGGAGTTCTGCACGGCAAGGACGAGCACCGGCATGATCAGGCCGATCCCGATGCCGAGGACGGCCTGCGCGATGCTGTATTCGAGGCGTGGGGTGTCGGTTTCGAGACGGGAGAGCAGCCACATGCCGACGACCGAGATCGCACTGCCGAGGATCGGGTAAACGCGGTAGCGGCCGGTACGGGAGATCAGCTGGCCGGAGACGACGGACGCGCCGACGATGCCGCCCATCATCGGGAGCATCAGCAGCCCGGATTCGGTGGCGGTGGCGCCGTCGACCATCTGCAGGAACGTCGGCAGATAGCTGGCGGCGCCGAACAGGGCAACGCCGACGACCGCGCCGACGAGCGCGGTCACGTTGAAGATCGAGTCGCGGAACAGCCTCAGCGGGATCACGGGTTCGGGCGCACGGCGCTCGACGGCCAGGAAGAGCAGAGTCGTTCCGGCGGCCCCGGCGGCCAGCCCGAGGATGGTGCGCGAGCCCCAGGCGTACTCCGTACCGCCCCAACTGGTCAGCAGCACCACGCAGGTGGAGGCGGCGGCCAGCAGCAGCGCGCCGAGCACATCGAGCCGGGGCCGGACGTCGGGTTTGGGAAGTTTCAGTACGACGGTGATGACGGCCAGCGTGACCAGTCCGAACGGGACGTTGATGTAGAAGCACCAGCGCCAGGACGCGTGGTCGGTGAAGAAGCCGCCGAGCAGCGGTCCTGCGACGGACGCGAGACCGAAGGCGGCGCCGATCAGCCCCATGAAACGGCCGCGCTCGCGGGGCGGTACGACGTCCGCGATGATCGCCTGGACCCCGATCATGAGCCCGCCGCCGCCGATGCCCTGGACGGCGCGGAAGGCGATCAGCTCGTCCATGGTCCGGGACCAGCCGGCCAGCGCGGAGCCGACGACGAAGACGACGATGGCGAACTGGAAGACGCCCTTGCGGCCGAAGAGATCGCCGAGCTTGCCGTAGATCGGCAGCCCGATGGTGGAGGCGAGGAGATAGGCGGTAACGGCCCAGGACATCTTCTCCAGGCCGTGCAGCTCACCGACGATCTTCGGCAGCGCGGTGGCGACAATCATCTGGTCGAGCGCCGCGAGCAGCAGGGTGAGCATCAGCCCGAGGAAGACCAGCCGAAGCCGGCGGGGGCTGATCTCCGCAGCGCCGGAACCCGGTGGCGGCGAGGGCGGAGTCTCCGCACCGGGCAGGGCGGCGGTCTGAACACCGTGCGGATCCGCGATCGCTGCCTCGACGTCGCCCTCCGCACCGTCCGGCTCGTCCTTCACCAGAGTGATTCCACCCGCCACGTGCCGCTCCCCTCGTCGCATCTGCGCCGCCCATTTCTCGCATTGCGCGACAAGGGAGGGCAAACGCGACGGGGGGCGCTGACGGCGCACTCGGGGGGCTTATCCCCCGGTGGGAGCCACTACGGCGCACAACCGACCGGCCGGGAAAACCACCCGAACCGGTGAGGCCGGTCAGCGATACGTGAGGCTACTTCTCGACCTCGGTCGCGAGGTTCTGCAGCAGCTCGTCGTAGATGCGTCCAAGACCCTTGGGCGCAAAGGTCCTCTCGAAGAATCCACCGATGCCGCCCGCGCCGTTCCAGACGGTCGAGACGACGGCCTTGGACCGGCCCTCACCGGCCGGGGTGACGGTCCACGTGGTGACCATCGACGAGTTGCGGTCCTTCTCGACGAGCTGCCCGTCGGTCGGCTCGGTCACGTCGAGCAGGCAGTCGCGGACCCGCTTGCTGGTGGCCTGGAGCTTCCAGTGGACGAGGGTACCTTCGCCGTCACCGCCCTCGCGGATCTCGTACTCGCTGAAGTGGCCGGGCAGGACCTTGCCCCGGACCTCCTGGTAATCGGCCAGCGCGTCGAACACCGTCTCCGCGTCCGCCGCGATGATCCGCTCTGTCGTGGCCTCGACCTGCGCCATGGCTGTTCCTCCAGCACTCGGTTGTTCGGGGGTGTGCTGAGCCAATCACCTCCGGCACGCCGCTCAAAATCCGGGCCGGGACGAAGGGGAAAAAAAACGATCATGGGAACAAGTGTTCTATTTTCTCGGCGCTCCGCAGCCTTCTCGGACGTCCTCAATCATCTCGTCCGCGCGGTCGTAGTCACCGCTCCGGGTGTAGCTCGTCGCAGCGGACATCAGTAGCCCGCCCCACACCCGGACGCCCGATGCGTCGGTTGCGTGGTTGCGCTCCACACCGTCGGCTGCGTAGATCGCAAGGTTGGTAGCGTCGTCAAGTCGGTTCTGACGCTGGTACGCCCATGCGACGGAGTTGGAGATCATCGGGGCGAGCAAGGGATCCGACGAGGCGTCTGCTGCGGCTATGGTCCGCTCCAGACTGGACAGCGCCAGGTCAGTTTTCCCCATGCGGATCGCCAGGTGTCCGCCCAGTTGCAGCGCCTTCCCCAACGCTGCCTGACCGGCTGCGCGCTCGTCGTCAGCGCCCACAGCAGCCGTCAGACGTGCGTCCGCGATGATGCCCGGCAGCAGCTCCATCAGCCGGCCGAACTCCGCTTCGTGGTAGAGCGTCCACGCGTCCGCGATTTCCGCACGGACGACAGGCAGTGAGAGAGATCCGGGGTCGGCCGGCTCCGGAAGCTACGCGAAATGCGGCGGCCAACCTTCGTGGACAGAACACCTAGTCGGTGACTTCGCACATGGGGTTTTAGGTCTCCAGCCAGCGGGGCCGGGTTTCGTCGATGCCGAGGAGTTCGAGCAGGTGTGCTTGGAC
>NZ_JBSFYR010000128.1:0-15253 GCF_053599875.1 Streptomyces sp. NPDC005151
CCACGCGGCAACCGCAGCCCCACCACCGACTCCGCACCTACACCCTGGCCGCGCAGATAGTGCGCCAGCCGATTCGCCGCCGCATCCAACTCCCCGTACGACAACTCCACCCCGCCGACGACCACCGCCACCGCGTCCGGCGCCGTCGCCGCCCACCGCTCAAACAACCCCACAACACCAGACACACCGGCCACATCAGACGCCGTGTCATTCCACTCCACCAACAACCGATCCCGCTCACCCGCATCCAGCACATCCACCGCATGCAGACGAACACCGGGCGCCGCGGTCACGGACTCCAGGACGCGCAGCCACCGCTGGACCATGGCCTCGGCCGAGTGGACGTCGAACAGGTCCGCCGACGCGACCAGCCCGCCGTGCAACCCGGCGGGACGCCCCTGCTCATCGAGCCGCTCGGTCACGATCACATCGAGGTCGAACTTCGCGGAGACGGTGGTCGGTCGATCCGCGGTGGGCAGATCCAGTCCGGCGCGGTCGGTGTTCTGGACGGTGAGCATCACCTGGAACAACGGATGCCGCGCCAACGACCGCGCCGGAGCCAGCTCCTCCACCAGCCGCTCGAACGGCACGTCCTGATGCGCCAACGCCCCCAGACTCGCCTCACGCACCCGCCCCAGCACCTGCCGGAACTCCGGATCACCCGACAGATCCGTCCGGATCACCAACGTATTGACGAAGAACCCGACCAGATCGTCCAAAGCCTCATCCGTACGACCCGCCACCGCCGAACCCACCGGAATGTCCGTACCGGCGCCCACCCGCGACAGCATCACGGCGAGCGCGGCCTGCAACACCATGAACACCGTCACGCCCTCGGCCCGCGCCAGAGCCACCACCCGCTGGTGCACCTCGGTCGGCACCCGTACCGGCACCCGGTGCCCGGCATGGCTCGACACCGCTGAGCGCTGCCGGTCCACCGGCAAGGCCAACTCCTCCGGCGCACCGGCCAGCACCCGCCGCCAGTAGTCGACCTGCGCCGACAGCAGACTCGCCGGATCCGACTCGTCGCCCAGCAACTCCCGCTGCCACAGCGCGTAGTCCGCGTACTGCACCGGCAACGGCTCCCACACCGGAACCTCACCACGCGACCGCGCCTCGTACGCCGCTGACAGATCGCGACTCAGCGGACCCATCGACCAGCCATCGCCCGCGATGTGATGCACCACGATGACCAGGACCTGCTCCTCCGGACCGGCCTCGAACAGCCACGCCCGGACCGGCACCTCCACCGACAGATCGAACGCATACCGCGAGGCGGCCAGTGCAGCATCGGCGAGTTCACCGGACTCCACCCGCGTGACCTGGAGCTCCCAGTCCAGATCCTCGGGGTCCAGAATCCGCTGGTACGGCTCACCGTCCACGGCCGGGAAGACCGTCCGCAGCGACTCGTGCCGGGCGATCACATCACGCAGTGCCGCACCCAACGCCGTGGCGTCCGCGTCGCCGCTCAGCCGGATCGCCGTCGGCAGGTGGTAGAGCGCGTTCGGCCCCTCCAACTGGGCCAGGAACCACAGCCGCCGCTGCGCGAACGACAACGGCACCCGCTCCGGACGCGGCTGCGCGCGCAGTGGCCGCCGGGCCCGCTCGGTGCCGCCTTCGGCGAGCCGCGCCGCCAGCCCGGCCACCGTCGGAGCCTCGAACAGGGTCCGCAGCGAGAGCTCCACGCCCAGCACCGCGCGGATCCGCGACACCAGCCGGACCGCCAGCAGTGAGTGACCGCCCACGTCGAAGAAGCTGACGTCGACTCCCACCGAGTCCAGGCCCAGGATCTGGGCGAAGGCTCCGCACAGCAGTTCCTCCTGGAGCGTGGCCGCGGGGCGGCCCGATCCCTGTGCGTACTCCGGCGCGGGCAGGGCGCGCCGGTCCAGCTTTCCGTTGACCATCACGGGCAGCTCGGGCAGCACCACAATCGCCGCGGGCACCATGTGCTCGGGCAACCGCTGGCCGACGAACCTGCGCAGGGCGGCCGTGTTCACGGCGCTGTCGCCGTCGGCCGCGACCACGTAGGCGACCAGGCGCTTCTCCCCCGAGGGGTCCTCCCGGCCCAGGACCGCGACCTGGACCACATCCGGGTGGGACGCCAGAACCGCCTCGACCTCACCGGGCTCGATCCGGAACCCGCGGACCTTCAGCTGCTCGTCGGCCCGCCCGGCGAACACCAACTGCCCGTCCGGCGTCCACCGCACCAGGTCTCCGGTGCGGTACATCCGCTCCCCGCCGGGCCCGAACGGGCACGCCACGAACCGCTCGCCCGTCAGACCGGGACGGGCCACGTACCCGCGTGCCACGCCGGCGCCGACGATGTACAGGTCACCGACCACACCGACCGGAACCACGTCAAGCAGCTCGTCGAGCACGTACAGGCGCGTGTTGGCGATCGGCCGGCCGAACGGCACCGGACCGGACCGGTCGGGGTCGATCTCGGAACCCGCGACCATGACGGTGGCCTCGGTGGGGCCGTAGATGTTCATCATCCGGCGACCCGGTGACCAGGTGCGGGCCACCCGCTCATCGACCGCCTCGGCCCCGACAAGCAGATTTCCGACTCCCGCGAGATCCTGCGGTTCCATCAGGTTGAGCAGGGACGGCAGCAGGAACGCGACCTGGAGTCCGGGCAGTTCGCCCAGCGTTTTCGGCTGTTCCCGGTGTTCGGCGCCGGCCATCAGCAGTGTGGCGCCGGCGGCGAGCGCGGTGCTCAGCTCGAGCACCGAGGCGTCGAAGCTGAACGACGAGAACTGCAGCATCCCGACCCCGGGGGCCGCGCCCATCACCGGGCCGAACGTCGACGCCAGGTTCGCCAGTGATCCGTGCGTGACGGCTACCCCCTTCGGGGTCCCAGTCGAACCCGAGGTGTAGATCACGTAGGCCAGCGCGGCCGGGTCGATGTCCATCGGGTCGGCGGCCTTCAGGTCGGCGGCCCGGAGGTCGTCCCACCACACCACGTGGGCTCCGGCCAGGCCGTCCGCGAGATCCGCGGTCTCGTCATGGACGGCGAGCACCAGCTGTGCGCCGCTGTCGGCGATCATGAACGCGATGCGGTCGGCGGGCAGCCGAGCGTCGATCGGCAGATACGCCGCGCCCGCCTTCCACACCGCCATGATCGCGACGATCATCCGCGCGCCCCGGGGCAGGCACAGCGCGACGACCGACTCGGCGCCCACGCGCATGCCGCGCAGGTACCCCGCCAGCCGGTCGGCCTCCTCGTCGAGTTCGCGGTAGGACATCGGCACACCGTCGGCCACCACGGCAGCCGTGTCCGGCTCGGCGTCCGCACGCCGCCGGAAGAGTTCGACGATCGTGGACGCCTCGGGCGGTTGCGCGGTGTCGTTCCACTGGTGGAGGATCCGGTCGCGTTCCTGGGTGTTGAGGACGTCGATCGCCGTCACCGGGGCGTCCGGCGTGGCCATGAGCGCGGCGACGGTGTTCTCGATGGCGGTGCGCACCAGCCGTCCGACCGGTTCGGGTTCGATCGGGCCGACCGCCTGTACGGTCACGCTCATTCCGGCGCTGCCGAGGTCGTTGACCGATACGGCCAGCGGGTAGTTGGTCCGCTCCCTGGCGAAGACGCTCCGGATGCCCTCGACCGGCTGCTGCTCCTGGGCGGTTTCCGCCTGGCCGCCGATGTACCGGTAGTTGAACAGGGACGTGAACAGCGGGGTGTCGCCCGCGATTCCGGCGGCCTGCTGCGCCACCGCCAACGGGGCGTGCTCGTGCTCCAGCAGTCCGGCCAGCTGGGTCCGCATGAGCTTGACGGCGGCCCGTATCCCCACCTGACCCGTCCGCATCCGTACCGGGAGGGTGTTGATGTACGGGCCCAGCGCCCGGTCCGAGCCCTGGCCGGCGTTCATCCGGCCGAACAGCACGGTCCCGAACACCACGTCGTCGTGCCCCGACAGCACCGTCAGCACACGCGCCCACACCACGTGCAGGACGGTTGCCGGGCTGACGCCCAGGTCCCGCGCCGCCTGCCGCAGCCGCGCGACCAGGTCATCGGGTATCGGGACCACGCCGGAGACGGCTTCGGTGCCGTCTCCCCGCACGTCCATCACACCGTAGGGCGCCGTCGTCTCGGTCACGTCACCCAGCAGCTCGGCGAAGAACCGCTCGTGCTCGGCCCTGGGCACTCTCCGGGTCTGCGCGACGAAGTCACGGAACGGCAGCGCGGGTTCCAGCTGGTCCAACTGGTCCAGCTGGTCCGTCTCGCCGGACAGCACCGCACGCAGCTCTCGCAGCAGGACGTCCATGCCCAGGTGGTCCTGGACCATGTGGTGCATGCGCACCACGCCCAGCAGCCGGTCGTCCGCCGGCTGGGCCACGTGGAGGTCCATCAGCGGCGCGCGTTCCAGGTCCATGACCGCTCCGACCGCCGCCACCAGGGCGTCCACCGCGGCTGCGGGATCGGACGAGTCGACGTCGAGGACGTGCTCGACCACGGGCAGTTCGGCGCGCCGCCACACCACCTGGACCGGCTCGCCCAGCCCTTGCCACACCACCGCGGTGCGGTAGATGTCGTGCCGGTCCACGATGTGCTGCAGCGCCCGGGCGAACTCGTTCAGGCGGTCCCGCGAGCCGAACTCCACCACCCGCATGGTGACGTAGGCGTCCGTCGCTGTCTCGGCCAGCAGGTGATGGAAGAGCAGGCCTTCCTGGAGCGGCGCCAGCGGATACACGTCCGCCACGTTCGCCGCCCCGCCGTCGACCGTCGCGACGACTCGGTCGATCTCGGCCTGCGACAGCTCCACCAGCGTGAGCATGTCGGGGGTGATCTGCCGGGCGTCGGCCGGGATCAGGTTCTCCGGTACGTCCACCGGCTCGACGCCGACCGTCCGGGCCAGCCCGGCGGGGGTCGGTGCCTCGAAGAACGCCCGCACGGACACCGACACGCCCCGGGCCCGCAGGCGCTCGACCAGCGACACCACCAGCAGCGAGTGGCCGCCCAGCCGGAAGAAGTTGTCGTCGGCACCGACCGAGTCGACGCCGAGGATGTCGGCGAACACCTCGCACAGGATCTCTTCCTGCACCGACGCCGGCCCCCGGCCGGCGCCCGCCCCGGCCGCGTAGTCAGGAGCGGGCAGTGCCTTACGGTCGAGCTTGCCGTTGACGGTGACCGGCAGCTCCGGCAGCTCGACGACGGCGGCAGGCACCATGTAGTCGGGCAACCGCTGCGCCACGAACTCCGGCAGGGCGTCGAGGTCGGCGCCGTCGTCGGCGGGTACGACATAGGCCACCAGTCGCCGGTCGCCGGGGGTGTCCTCGCGCGCCACCACCGCGGCCTGGCGGATCTGCGGGTGTGCCCGCAGGACGGCCTCGATCTCGCCCGGCTCGATCCGGAACCCGCGCACCTTGACCTGCTCGTCGGCCCGCCCGACGAACACCAGCTGCCCGTCCGGCGTCCACTTCACCAGGTCCCCGGTGCGGTACATCCGCTCGCCGCCGGTCCCGTACGGGCACGCCACGAACCGCTCACCGGTCAACGACGGACGGCCGACATACCCGCGCGCGAGCCCGGCACCGGCGACGTAGAGCTCTCCCGCCACCCCCACCGGGACCGGGTTGAGCCCCTCATCGAGTACGTACAGGCGGGCGTTGGCGATCGGCGTACCGATGGACGGCACATCACCGGCAAACAGCGGCGCCGACATCGACGCACACACCGTGATCTCCGTCGGGCCGTACGCGTTGATCAGGCGACGGCCCGGGGCCCACCGCTCGACCAGTCCGGCGTCCATGGCCTCGCCCGCGGACACCAGGGTCCGTACCGACGCCAGATCGTCGGCGTCCAGCGCCCCCAGCACCACCGGCGGCAGGGTCGCATGCGTCACGTCATGCCGCGCCAGCAGCTCTACGAGCCCGCCGCCGCCGGGCACCAGTTCGGCGGCCGGGGCGACGACCAGCGCGGCACCGGAGCACCAGGCCATCAGCAGCTCGGAGGTGGCCGCGTCGAAGGCGATCGACGCGAACTGCAGCACGCGCGAGTCGCCTTCCACCGCGAACCGCTCGATCTGGGCGACCGCCAGGTTCACCGCGGCGCCATGGGTCAGCGCCACGCCCTTCGGCGTGCCCGTGGACCCGGACGTGTAGATGACGTATGCCAGCCCCGCGGGGTCGATCGCCGCCTCGGGCGCGCTGTCGGGCATGGCCGCGACCTCGGCCCGGACCTGCTGGTCGTCCAGCCAGACCGTCGGCACACCCGCGAACGCGTCAGCCAGCGCCCCGGCCTCCGCGGCACTCGCCAGCACCACCCGCGCGCCACTGTCGGAGACCATGAACCCGACCCGTTCCGCGGGGTGCCGCGAGTCCAGCGCCACGTACGCCGCACCCGCCCTCCACACCCCCAGGATCGCTGTCACCAGCTCCGCGCCGCGCGGCAGGCACAGGCCCACCACCGACTCGGCGGCCACCCCCGTGCCGCGCAGGTAGTGCGCGATCCGGTTCGCCGCCGCGTCCAGCTCCCGGTACGACAGCTCGACGCCGTCGCCCAGCACAGCCGCCGCCTCCGGGGCCGCGGCCACCTGCTGGCCGAACAGCTCCACAGCGGAGGCGTGCGTGATCCCGACCGCCGAGTCGTTCCAGCCGTTCACCAGCAGATCGCGCTCGTCGGCGCCGAGGATGTCCACGGCGGTCAGCCGTACGTCCGGCGTCGCGCCGGCCGCTTCCAGCATCCGCGTCCACCGCTCGGCGATCGCCTCGACCGAACCGCGGTCGAACAGGTCCACCGACCCGGTCACCGAACCGCGCAGTCCCGCGGGCCGCCCCTCCTCGTCGAAGAGCTCCCCCACCACCACATCGAGGTCGAACTTGACCGGGACCATGGTCGGTTCGCCCGCGGCCCTCGCGCCGCCGCCCGCGCGGACGTCGGACAGTTCCAGTGCCGAGCGCGGGGTGTTCTGGACGGTCAGCGAGACCTGGAAGAGCGGATTGCGGCTCAGCGACCGGGAAGGGGCGAGCTCCTCCACCAACCGCTCGAACGGCACGTCATGGTGTTCCAGCGCGTCCAGGCCCGCGTCGCGCACCCGGCCCAGCACCTGCCGGAAATTCGGATCGCCCGAGAGGTCCGTCCGGATCACCAGCGTGTTGACGAAGAATCCGATCAGGTCGTTCAGCGCCTCGTCGGTACGACCCGCGACCACCGAGCCGATCGGGATGTCGGTCCCCGCCCCGAGCCGCGACAGCGTCATGGCCAGCACGGCCTGCAGCACCATGAACGAGGTGGCGCCCTCTGCCAGGGCCAGGTCCCGCAGCCGCTGGTGGACCTCGGCCGATACGCGCAGCGGCACCCGGTGTCCGCGGTGGCCGGCGACCGCCGGGCGCAGCCGGTCGGTCGGCAGCGCCAGCTCCTCCGGTGCTCCGGCCAACGTCCGCCGCCAGTAGTCCACCTGCACCGACAGCAGGCTCGCCGGATCAGAGATCTCCCCCAGCATTTCCCGCTGCCACAACGTGTAGTCGGCGTACTGCACGGGCAGCGGCTCCCAGTCCGGGGCCTCCCCGCGCAGCCGTGCCTCGTACGCCGTCGAAACGTCGCGGGCGAGCGGCCCCATCGACCAGCCGTCACCGGCGATGTGATGGACCAGGAGGACCAGCAGGCTGCCGTCGGCTTCTCCCGGTGCGTCGGCTTCGCGCTGTCCGTCTGCTTCGCCCGGTCCGGCCGCTGCCGGCTCCTGGGGGTCGGTCAGGAACAGCCAGGCGCGAATCGGCACTTCGGCGGCCAGGTCGAAGGTGGACCAGGCGGCCTGTTCCGCCGTCGAGGCCAGTTCGTCCGAGGGGACGTGGCGCACCGCCAGCTCCCAGTCCAGCTCTTCCGGAGCGAGGATGTGCTGGTACGGGGCACCGTCCGCGACCCTGATGAGCGTACGCAGCGACTCATGGCGGACGATCACCTCCCGCAGCGCCGCGTTCAGCGCCTCGACGTCCAGGTTCCCGGTGAGCGTGATCACCAGCGGAAGGTTGTAGGTCGCGCTCGGGCCCTCCAGCTGACTGAGGAACCACAGCCGCTGCTGCGCGAATGACAACGGAATCATTACTGATTCTCCTTACGCATCGGACGTAGCGCCGGTCGAGCCGACTTGGCGGTGCCCAATTTTTCGGCGAGCAGCGCCGGGGTCGGCGACTCGAAGAGGGTGCGGATCTTCACTTCCACGCCGAGCCTGGCCCGGATGCGGGAGAGCAGCCGGATCGCGAGCAGGGAGTGCCCGCCCAGCTCGAAGAAGCTGTCGTCCACCCGGACCGCGGCCAGGTCGAGCACCTCTGCGAACACCTCGCACAGGACCGCTTCCCGCTCGTTGGCGGGCTCACGGTGAATCGCCTCGACTGCTGCGTACTCGGGTGGGGGCAGGGCCTTGCGGTTGAGCTTTCCGCTGACGGTCAGCGGGAGTTCGGGGAGCGGGACGATGGCGGCGGGCACCATGTACTCCGGCAACAACCGGGAGAGGTGCTGCCGAAGCCCACTGTCGGTGTCGGTGTCGAGTTCGGTGGGGACGATGTAGGCGACCAGGCGCTGGTCACCCGGCACGTCCTCCCGGGCGATCACCGCGGCCTGGGCGACGCCCGGATGGGTACGCAGCGCCGTCTCGACCTCGCCGGGTTCGACGCGGAACCCGCGGATCTTGACCTGCTCGTCGGCGCGGCCCATGAACACCAACTGGCCGTCGGGCCGCCATTTGACCAGGTCGCCGGTCCGGTACATCCGCTCACCAGCAGCGGAGCCGAACGGGCAGGCCACGAAGCGCTGTCCGGTCAGCCCGGGCCTGCCCACGTAGCCGCGGGCCACCTGAGCGCCCGCGGCGTACAGTTCACCGACCACGCCGACCGGTACCGGCGCGAGCGCGTCGTCCAGCACGTACACCTGGGTGCCGTCGAGCGGTGTGCCGATGGCCACCGTGCCGCCGGCGACCGTCTCGGCAGTCAGCGGGGCGGTGGTGATCCCGATCGTGGTCTCCGTCGGCCCGTAGTGGTTGTGGACTTGCTGGTCGCCGGCCGCGGCCCGCAGCAGTTCGCCGACCCACGCGGCCGGGGCCGCCTCGCCGCCGAGCACCAGCGACCGGCCCGGGAGGACGCGTCCAACACCCGCCGCGGCAGCGAGTGCCGCCAGGTGCGAGGGCACCGCCTTGACGAAGTCGATGCGGTGCCCGTCCAGGTAGGCCGCGACCGCGTCTGCGTCCGTCACCACGGCCTCGTCCAGGACGTGCAGCTGACCGCCGGTGACCAGGCTGACGAACACGACCGTGTTGCCCAGGTCCGTCACCTGCGGCTGCAGCAGCGCGTACCGCGCGTCCGTCCCGGACCATCCGAGCCGGGCCGACGCCGACTCCACGTAGCGGGCCAGCCCGCCATGGGTGGCCGCCACACCCTTCGGCGTGCCCGTCGAGCCCGACGTGTAGATCACGTACGCCAGCCCCGCGGGGTGGGACGCCACCGGCGGTGCGGTCTCGGGGTACCCGGCCGCCTGCCGCTCGTCGTCCAGCGACACGATCGGCACACCGGCCAGGGCGCCGGTCGGTTCCCCGACCAGTTCCCCGGCCAGTTCTCCCGCCGCCGTCCCGGCGGTCAGCACAAGGCGCGCTCGGCTGTCGGCGAGCATGAAGGCGATCCGCTCGGCCGGCAGCTGGGCGTCGATCGGCAGGTAGGCCGCTCCGGCCTTCCAGACCGCGAGGATCGCCGTAGTGGTCTCAAGACCGCGGGGCAGGCACAGCCCGACCACGGTCTCGGGACCGGCTCCCAGGGCGCGCAGCCGATGGGCGAGCCGGTTCGCGTCCGCGTCCAGGCGCTCGTAGGACACCTCGGCGCCGCCGGCCACTACGGCGATCGCATCCGGGGCCGACATCGCCCGGCTCCGGAACGTCTCGGCGACCGACTGCTCCGGCGGCGCCTTCGCGGTGCCGTTCCAGCCATGCAGCACCAGATCCCGCTCGTGCCCGTCCAGGACGTCCACCGCGTGCAGCCGCAGGTCCGGAGTCGCGGTGACGGCCTCCAGCACCCGCAGGAACCACCCGGCCATCCGATCCGCGGCCGGTGCGTCGAACAGGTCGGCCGTGACGGTCACCGCGCCGCGCAGTCCGGCGGGACGGCCGTGCTCGTCGAACACCTCCCCGACCGACACGAAGAAGTCGTATCGGCCCGGCGTCACGGCGGACTCGTCGAGGGCGGACGCCGCGCCACCCGTACGCAGGCCCGGCAGGTCCAAGGCCGCGCGCTCGTTGTTCTGCAGGGTCAGCATCACCTGGAACAAGGGATGCCGGCCCAGCTTCCGGGAGGGGGCGAGCTCTTCCACCAGCCGCTCGAACGGCACGTCGTGGTGAGCGAGCGCGCCGAGGCCGGCCTCGCGCACCCGGCCCAGCAGCTGCCGGAACTCCGGGTCGCCGGACAGGTCGGTCCTGATCACCAGCGTGTTGAGGAAGAATCCGACCAGGTCGTCCAGCGCCTCGTCCGTACGGCCCGCGACCGGCGACCCGATCGGAATGTCGTCACCGGCCCCCAGCCGGGACAGGGTCACGGCCAGCGCGGCCTGCAACACCATGAACGTCGTCACGCCTTCTGCGCGGGCGAGATCGACCAGCCGCCGGTGGACTTCGCCCGGCACCTCCAGGGGCACGCGGTGCGCGCGGTGGCCGGCGACCGCCGGGCGCGGCCGGTCGGTCGGCAAGGCCAGCTCTTCCGGTGCTCCGGCCAGTGTCCGCCGCCAGTAGCCGACCTGCGCCGACAGCAGACTGCCGGGATCGGACTCCTCGCCCAGCACGTCCCGCTGCCAGAGGGTGAAGTCGGCGTACTGCACCGGCAGCGGCTGCCAGCCCGGGGCCTCGCCGCGCAGCCGTGCCTCGTACGCCGTCGACAGATCGCGTCCCAGCGGCGCCATCGACCAGCCGTCGCCGGCGATGTGATGGACCAGCAGCACGAGAAGGCGCTCGTCCGGCCCGGTCTCGAACAGCCAGGCCCGGATCGGTATCTCGGCCGACAGGTCGAAGGTGTGGCGCGTGGCGTTCCCCACCGCCTCGGTCAGGTCCGCGGCCGCCACCTGCGTCACCTGGAGTTCCCAGTCCAGGTCGTGGGGGTCCAGGATCCGCTGGTACGGCTCGCCGTCCACCGCCGGGAACACCGTCCGCAAGGACTCGTGGCGTCCGATCACATCGCGCAGCGCGGCGTTCAGCGCGGCGATGTCGACCTCGCCGTTCAAGCGGATCGGAACCGGGATGTTGTACGTCGGGCTCGGCCCCTCCATTTGATCCACGAACCACAGCCGCCGCTGCGCGAACGACAACGGCACCCGCTCCGGCCGTACGGTCACCCGCAGCGGCCGGCGCGCCCCGCCGGTCGCGGCGCCGGCGACGCGTGCGGCCAACCCGGCCACCGTGGGCGCCTCGAACAGCACCCGGAGCGGCACTTCCACGCCGAGCACGGCCCGGATCCGCGACACCAGCCGTACCGCGAGCAGCGAATGCCCGCCCAGCTCGAAGAAGCTGTCATCGACGCCGACCGCCGGCACCCCGAGCACCTGCGCGAAGGCCGCGCAGAGGATCTCCTCCTGGGCCGTGGCCGGGCCCCGTCCCTCGCCCGCCGAGTAGCCCGGCGCGGGCAGCGCGCGGCGATCCAGCTTCCCGTTCGCCGTCAACGGCAGTTCGGCGAGCGTGACCACCGCGGCCGGCACCATGTAGTCGGGCAGCCAGCGCGCCACGAACTCGCGCACACCGGCGGAGTCGTGGCCGGAGTCGCCAGCCTCGTCGCGGGCCTCCGGGGGTACGACGTAGGCCACCAGCCGCTTGTCGCCGGGGACGTCCTCCCGTACGACCACCGCTGCCCGCGCCACCGTGGGATGCCTCAGCAGCGCGGTTTCGATTTCACCGAGTTCGATCCGGAAGCCGCGGAGCTTCACCTGCTCGTCCACGCGGCCGACGAACACCAGCTGCCCGTCCGCTGTCCACCGCACCAGGTCCCCGGTGCGGTACATCCGCGCACCCGGGCCGGAGCCGGAGCCGGTCCCGTACGGGCAGGCCACGAACCGCTCCGCGGTCAGCGCCGGATTGTGCAGATAGCCGCGAGCCAGTCCGTGACCGGCGATGTACAACTCCCCGGTCACGCCCACCGGCACCGGGGCGAGCCCGCCGTCCAGCACGAAGACCTGGGTGTTGGCGATCGGCCGCCCGACCGGCGGCGCCGCCGCGTTCCCGGCGTCCACCGGAGCCGAGGTCGACCAGATCGTGGTCTCCGTCGGCCCGTAGACATTGAGCGCCTCTCCGGCCGCCCGGACCAGCCCGGACGCGAGATCGGCCGGAAGCGCCTCGCCACCGACCAGAATCCGTACCCCGGCCAGCTCCGCGTCGCCCTCGGCCAGGACGGACCGCCACAGGCTCGGCGTGGCCTGGATGACGCTCACTCCGGTGTCGCGCACCAACCTGGCCAGGGCGACCCGGTCGTAGACGAGGTCCTTGCCCGCCAGCACCACGGTGGCGCCCTGAACGAGCGGCAGGAACAGCTCCAGGCCGGCGATGTCGAACCCGACCGTGGTCACCGCCAGCAGCCGGTCCCCGGCCCGGACGCCGACCTGCTCCTGCATCCCGGCCAGCAGGTTCACCAGTGCCGGCCGCGGGATGACCACACCCTTGGGGGTCCCGGTGGAACCGGACGTGAAGATCACGTACATCGGATGCGCGTCCGCCACCGGCACCAGCCGGTCCGCGTCGGTCACCTCCGCCGCCGAGCACTCCGCGATCGCGACGGCGGTGCCGGGATCGTCCAGCAGCACCCTCGTACCGGCGGACGGCAGCGACCCGGACAAGCCCGTGGAGGTCACCACCGCGACGGGCGCGGCCTCGGAGACCATGTACGCGAGCCGCTCGGCCGGATAGTCCGTGTCGATGGGCAGGTAGGCCGCGCCCGACTTGGCCACCGCCAGCAGTGCCACCAGCAGATCCACCGAACGCGGCAACGCCACGGCGACGAACCGTTCCGGCGCTGCTCCCCGCGCTATCAGCCACCGGGCCAGCCGGTTCGCCCGGACGTTCAGCTCCCGGTACGACAGCTCCGTGCCGTCGGCGACCACCGCGACCGCGTCCGGCGCCGTCGCCGCCCACCGCGCGAACGACTCCGCCACGCCCAGGTCGGGCAGCGGCGACGCGGTGTCGTTCCACGTGTTGAGCACCAGATCCCGGTCCTCGGCGTCCAGCACATCCACCGCGTGCAGGCGGACGTCGGGGGCCGCGGTCACGCCGTCCAGCACGCGCGTGAACCACTCGGCGATCCTGGCGACGGTCGGCGGCTCGAACAGGTCGGCCGAGGCGTTCACCCCGCCGCGCAGCCCGGCTGGCCGCCCCTGGTCGTCGAACGCCTCCGCCAACGTCACGTCGAGATCGAACCTCGCCACCGATGCGGACGCCGATGCCGTCTCTGTCTGAGTCTGCGTCTGCGTCGCCGTCTCCGTCCCGTCAGGCCGGGCGGTGCCGGACTCGACAGCGGAGAGCCGCGCCGCGGTCCGCTCGTTGTTCTGCAGCGTCAGCATCACCTGGAACAGCGGATGCCGCGCCAATGACCGCTCGGGGGCCAGTTCCTCCACCAGCCGCTCGAACGGGACGTCCTGATGCGCGAACGCCTCCAGGGTCATCTCACGGACCCGCGCCAGGACCGTCCCGAACTCGGGATCGCCGGACAGGTCGGTCCGGATGACCAGCGTGTTGACGAAGAACCCGACCAGGTCGTCCAGCGCCTCGTCCGTACGACCCGCCACCGCCGAGCCGATCGGCACGTCGGTTCCCGCGCCGAGGCGCGACAAGGTCACCGCCAGGGCGGCCTGCACCACCATGAACACCGTCAGACCCTCGGCCCGGGCCAGGTCCACCACCCGCTGATGCACCGCAGCCGGCAGGTTCAGCGGCACCCGATGCCCGCGATGGCTCGCCACCGCAGGGCGCGGCCGGTCGGCCGGCAACGCCAGCTCTTCCGGTGCCCCGGCCAGCGTGCGCCGCCAGTACGACGTCTGCGTCGACAGGAGGCTGTCCGGGTCGGATTCGTCGCCCAGCAACTCCCGCTGCCACAGCGTGTAGTCGGCGTACTGGACCGGCAGCGGCTCCCAACCCGGAGCCCGGTCCTGAAGCCGCGCCTCGTACGCGGCCGACAGGTCCCGGCCGAACGGACCGCGCGACCAGCCATCAGTGGCGATGTGATGCACCACGACGACCAGCACCCGGTTGTCCGGTCCCGACTCGAACAGCCGTGCCCGGATGGGCAGTTCGGCCGACAGGTCGAAGGCGTACCGCGACGCCTCCCGTACGGCCTCGGGCAGTTCGCCGGACGGTACCTGGGTCACCTGAAGGGCCCAGTCCAGGTCATGGGGGTCGAGGATGTGCTGGTACGGCTCGCCGTCCACGGCCGGGAACGTCGTACGAAGCGACTCGTGGCGAGCGATCACGTCGCGGAGCGCCGCGCCCAGCACGTCGACGTCCACGTCACCGCTCAAGCGGATCGTCGTCGGCAGGTTGTACGTCGGGCTCGGCCCCTCCAACTGGGCCAGGAACCACAGCCGCCGCTGCGCGAACGACAACGGCACTCGCTCCGGACGTACGGCCGCCCGCAGCGGCAGCCGCGCCCGATCGGTCCCGGCGCCGGCGATGCGCGCCGCCAACCCGGCCACCGTGGGCGCCTCGAACAGCACCCGAAGCGGCACCTCCACACCGAGCACGGCCCGGATCCGCGACACCAGCCGCACCGCCAGCAGCGAGTGACCGCCCAGCTCGAAGAAGCCGGCATCGACCCCGACCTCCGGGATCCCCAGCACCTGCGCGAAGGCCGCGCACAGGAGCTCTTCCTGCGGGGTGGCCGGAGCCCTTCCCACCTCTGCCGTGTAGTGGGGCGCGGGCAGCGCCTTGCGGTCCAGCTTCCCGTTCGTCGTCAGGGGCAGTTCCGGCAGCGCCACGACGACGGCCGGGACCATGTACTCCGGCAACCGCCGCGCCACGAAGTCCCGCAGCGCACCAGTGTCGGTGTCGGTGTCGGCATCGGCGGGGACCACGTAGGCGATCAGCCGCTTGTCGCCGGGTGTGTCCTCGCGGGCGATCACCACGGCCTGGGCCACCTCCGGGTGCGCCCGCAGTACGGTCTCGATCTCGCCGGGTTCGATCCGGAAGCCGCGCACCTTGACCTGCTCATCGGCCCGTCCGGCGAACACCAACTGACCGTCCGGCGCCCACTTCACCAAGTCCCCGGTGCGATACATCCGCTCGCCGCCGGAGCTGGACCCGTACGGGCAGGC
>NZ_JBSFYR010000129.1:0-15111 GCF_053599875.1 Streptomyces sp. NPDC005151
CCACCCCACGCCCGAATCCGCAACCCAGCCCCGACACGGCCTGCACACCCCCGAAACGATCAACCCGAAATCAAGCCGGTGGATCCGGGCTGAGCCGGTACGTCGTCCCCTTCGCCAGCAAGGTCGGCGCCTACGCACCCGGCGGCCGCGTCGTCTACCTGGACAGCTACGCCGGCCCCGGCCGCTACGAAGACGGAACCCCCGGCTCACCAGCCCTCATCCTCGAAGCCGCTCAGCGCGTCGCCGGCTTCCGCCAGCTCGACTGCTACTTCATCGAGCGCGGCCGCAAGAGCTACCGATCCCTCTCCCAACTAGTCGCCGAAGCCCAGAGCCAAGGGCTGACTGCCCAAGCCCTCCACGGCCGGGCCGAGAAGCACCTCGGATCCGTCCTCGAACGCGCCGCAGGATCCCCGCTTTTCGCCTTCCTCGACCCCTTCGGCCTGGGACTGGGCTTCGACGCACTGACCCAGGACATCTTCGGCTCACGCGCACAGCAGGGACTCACCGGGCGTCACGCCACCGAAGTGCTGCTGAACTTCAACGCCAACGCCGTACGCAGGATCGGTGGCCTGCTGACCAGTCCCAAACAGAACCTACGCAAACCGGCAACGCTGTACGCCATGGACGCTGCCTGCGGCGGCGACTGGTGGCGCGGGGAATTCCTCGATTCAGCTGACAACCAGGAAGCCGTGGAGCGCATCACCAACGGCTTCGTGGACCGCGTGAGCCACGAGATCGGATCCGGAGCCTGGACCATCGAGGTCCGAAACCGAGCACACCACCAAGTCGCCTACAACCTAGTGCTCTTCACCCGGCATAACGACGGCATGTGGCTCTTCGGAGAAGCCGCTAGCCTCGCCCAGGTCGAATGGCGCCGTGCCCAGCTTCCTCCTGCAGAGAATGGCACGCTCTGGAATCTGGGCGACGCCTTTGATGAGGAAGAAGCCTCTCTAGCACAGGGATGGGTTCATACGATCCGCAGAAACATTACGGATCTGCTCGAAACGAAGGGCGACTTCCTCGTCGATAACCACCAAGAGCAACTTATGGCCGGAGTTGCCGGTGAGGCACGTGAAAGGCACATCAGAGCAGCAGTGAAAGAGCTGCACAAGGAAGGAAAGACCCGGTGCAACGGAGTGGGCACAGTCCGCAGGCTTCGGGTTACCAAGCCCTAAGTCGAGCGACAGCCGTAGCGACCGCAGAGACAGAGAGGAAGCGCGGGACAGCTTCGGCGCCGCGGTGAGCGCCGTTCTCCCGCTTTGGGCCCCCTCGGTCGTCCAGGGCGGAGATCGGCGCTCAGCGGCCCGCTGGAGGCGATTACCGCCCGGCGGGTCGTGGTGGTGGAGGTCCTGGGGCGGCCCTTCCGTCGGGACGGGACCTGGCGGGGTGTCCGGTGGCGTTTCGCCGACTACGGTCCGGGAAGTACCACCGAGGGCTCCGGGGCCGGCCGGTGGTCGCCCGGGGCGGGCGTTCCGTCACCGGTGCCACACGCCAGCCGCCCACCCCAGGCCCCGGCAGGTTCCTACGCCCACCGCGGATTGGGTAGGAGTTCCTGGCGGCCGAGCAGCTCGATGGCCCTCGCGGCGGGCGCTGTTCGGACGCCCCGCGCCAGGCGAAGCGGACATAACGGGCGCGACGGCGGGAAGGGTGAAGTGGTCGGCAAAGTTCGCTGTCGCGCCGGAGGCCCGGGGCGGGGCGTGCAGGCTCCGACGCCGACACGTCCTGAATCCCAATGTAGTTAGTCATCCCAGTTGAACTTTCACCTGGGACTCTCACTTTGCCCTTACACATGGTCATCACACATGGCTCTGACAAGACCCGCTGGCACGTCCATGATCATAAGCTAGCTCGGCGGCCTCAACGGCGCTGAATCGTTTGGGTGTTGGCCGCCCGCATAGCTACGGTTCAGGGCATGAAGACGACAGCGAACGCCGGGCAGGACATGCAGAAGAACGCGGCATCCGGACGGGATACCCGAGCGGCGATTCTGACCCGCGCGATCCGGGCCAACGTGCCGCTGCGCAAGACCTTCGTCCAGGCGAACAAGGGGGCCGACAGCCGACCGGGCCCCTTGAAGGACTTCGTGACCGGCAGGGACCTGCGTGGCCTCCGGGCCTACCTGATGATCGTGGCCGCGTGCAGCAACGGGGACAAGGGCTGGACGACCGAGCACGACAGCGCGGTATGGGCACGGCTGATGGACATCGACAAGACCGCAAACTCTCAGTCCGCGCGAACGGGAGCCTGGCGGGCCCTGTGCCGACTGGCGGATCGCAAGCTGATCGAGTGCAGCCGCAGCGGAACCATGATCAAGGTGACGCTGCTGCGCGAGGACGGCACCGGGAAGGCCTACGACCGGCCCAAGGGCGACACCGAGGAGAACCGGTTCCTGCAGATCCCGACTACGTTCTGGACACATGGCCGCGACGAGAAACTGAGCCTGCCCGGCCTGGCCCTGTTCCTCGTGGTCGCCCGCGAGAAGCACTGGGCGACCTTCCCCGCGGAATGGGCACCCCAGTGGTACGGCTGGTCCCCCGACACCCACGAACGCGGCCTGAAGCAACTCGTCGAGCTCGAGTTCATCCAGACACGAGCCTTCAAGAAGAAGGTTCCGCTCGCACCCCTCGGCTTCACCATCGCCCACCAGTACCAGCGCGCCCTCATCACCCGGCCGCGTAAGCCGCAGAAGCCCGCCGCGCCCACCGCCGGATGACCTGGTTCTGCTCCGGCCTGCTCCCACCGTGACTGCCGCGCTCCAAGCTCACCGAACCCAAAGGGACGAAGCGCTACCTGCTCCGCCCGTCATCTACTTCAGGGGGAACCCATGGCCGCCACCACTCCGAACTCGCCCCAGCCTCACGTTGCTCCCGCACCGATGCCCGACACGCCGATCGTTCCCGGCCGGGCGGAGTGGGTGTTGCCAGTGATCGTGATCGGGGCGGTGGTCGTGCTGATGGCGTGCGCCTTCGGCGCCTTCCTCGTCCATGCGTACCCGGCACTCAAGGAGCCGCTCACGATGGCCCTGAGCATTGCCACGCTGGCCGGGCTGCTCGTCGCCACGGTGGTTCTGCTGCACCGCAGGCGATGAGCGCAGGTGCCTGGCGCAGGTGGCTGACCGATGTGAAGGCCGGCCCCGGCGGTGACAGCGGCCTTGTCACAGCTCCGGTCACAAGCAGGCACCCCCCGCTGGCGGGCATGCCTGCGGGGCGCGGACCGGCGGTGGGTTGCGCCGACGGTTGGCTGAACCGGGTGCTAGACGGGCGTTTCCGGCGGCGCTCCGGGGGGTGCACCGGGAGTGTGAACCCCTCGATCCGCCGGCTACCCGTTCGTTGGTCAGGCCCAGTGGGCAAGCCGGGCAAGCGCGCCGAGACCTCTTTCCCCGGAGCGGGAAAGAGGTCTCACCCTTCCCGGCGGCGGGCGGACCGGCGGGCGCGGCCACGTTCTTCTTCACCGTCGCCGCGGCCTGGCGCTCCGGACGACCCCAAGGCGCACGCGTGTCGCACACACGAGGCGAGCTTCATCCTGTGTAGCAGCCGTGCGGCTACTCCGCGGCCTCGTCGTCGCTGGGCGGCGGCGGGAAAAGCTTGTTGAACTGGCGGGCCGTCACCGCCATCGCGAGAACAGCAGCCGGACCAGCCACGCCAGCTTTCTGTACGAGGTCGTTCACCGCCTCGCTCTGCACCATCCCCTGCATCAGAAGCATGAAGACCAAGGCCCCGACGAAGTACAGCGCCAGCTTGAGCTGAGCCTCCCGAGACAACCCGGCGCCCTGCGTCATGGCGAACGTGACGCCCTGGTCGACCAGTTCCTCCAGATCGCCGTCCACGTCATCCGGTAGCTCGGAGTTCAGGTCCAGGGACGATGCCATCTCCGCGACGCGGGCCAGCGTGTCCGTCATGCCCGCGTAAGCGCTGTCGCTCAAGTGCAGGCCCTGCACGGATTCGATCAGATGGTCCGCCCACGAGGTATCCATTACGGGAATGCTGACCTCGGACAGCACCCGGGAGAAGTTCAGGACGGCCGGCTGGATCACGTTGGTGATCCCTGCCGATAGCTGGCTGTTCATGGAAACCAGTGCGGGTTGCAGCCGGCCGATCGCGGCGGCGAGGGCTTCAGTCTGCTCGGGTGTGATCTCAGCGATGCGCTGGGCGAGTTCGGGGCTGATCTCGAACTCGCCGCCTGTGGGTGCGGTGGTCATGGAGGGAGCTTGGCACAGGCCTCTGACGATCCCCGAACCCGCGGAGTCACCTTGAAAGGGCCCGGGGCGGGCGTTCGGTATCCGGCGCTACACGCCGGCTGCCCGCTCCCCGCACGTGCGGGGATGGTCCCTCCTTCAGCTCCGGAAGAGAACTGAGGTCAAGGTGCTCCCCGCGCCCTGCGGGGGTGGTGTTCATCCGGCGAGTGCGGTCCCGGTGGCGGCGATCAGGTCGTCCGCCGTGGTGAGCGCCCGCTGCCGCGTTTCCTGGAGCGTGGCCGTGCTGTTGACCCGCCCGCATGTCGTACGCGGCCTGTACGGCGCGCTGCTGCGTCGGCCAGCTCGGGCAGCAGGAGGCGGACTCGAAGGAGTGGACCGGTCACCGCGGACCGGGCTGGCCGACGGGGACTGGAGCGCGGCTCGTGCGGAGAGCCACGGGACGCGGATTTCCTCCCGCGCAGCCATCGCCCAGGGCGATTGCAAAGTCGTGGTGATCTCTCGGATGTGCAGGTCACGGCGGTATGACGATGCTGGTCGGGTGCGCGACCACACGCAACGAAGCTCCGTTGTGGAGGTGACCTTCCCAAGTCGCCGTCCCGCAACGGAGCTTCGATGTGCCGTCAGTCTGCCACCGTCTGCCTGGTCAAGTCGCCCACCCGTCAGCACCGTGCGCTCGGCCCGCTGGCCGAGCGGCTGCGGGCACTGGCCGATCCGCGGTGCCGGCGCGGGAAGCGTCACCCTTTCGTGGCGGTGCTGCTGATCGCCTGCTCTGCCGTGGTGACCGGGGCGAGGAGTTTCGTGGCGATCGGCGAGTGGGCGGCCGAGGCACCGCAGGATGTCCTGGCCCGGCTCGGCGCCCGCACCGCGACCGCCCTGTCCGTACGGATTCCGCCCAGCGGCGCGACCCTCCGCCGGGTCATCAAGGACACCTGCCCCGGCGGCCTGGCCGATCTCCTGGGCCACGACCCGTCCGGCAGCGACACCCTTGCCCTGGACGGCAAGAGCGCCCGCGGCTCGCGCCACGGCACCACCCCGGCCGCCCACCTGCTGGCCGCGATGACCGGCACCGGGATGACCGTCACCCAGCTCAGGGTCCCGGAGAAGACGAACGAGATCACGTGCTTCGCCGCCCTTCTGGACCCGTTCGACCTGCGTGGAGTCACCGTGACCGGCGATGCTCTGCACACCCAGCGCGACCACGCCCGCTTCCTCGTCGAGACCAAGAAGGCGCACTACGCCTTCACGGTGAAGCGGAACCAGAAGAACCTCTACGAACAGCTGCGAACCCTGCCCTGGGGCGAGGCGACGGCGAAGTTCTACGACCGCACCACCGGCCACGGCCGTAAAGAGACACGCGTGGTGCAGGCCCTGACCGTCACCGACCTCGGCGTCGACTTCCCGCACGCCGCCCAGGTCGCCAGGGTCGTACGCCACCGCACCGACACCAAGACCGGCAAGCAGAGCCGCGAGACCGTCTACGTGATCACCGACCTGACCAGCCGACAGGCGTCCCCCGAACGGATCGCAACGATCTTGAGGGCGCACTGGGTGATCGAGAACAGGCTCCACTTCGTCCGGGACACCGCCTTCCGCGAGGACGCCTCCAAGATCCGCACCGGACACGGCCCGGAGAACATGGCCACCCTCCGCAGCTTCGCCATCAACCAACTCCGCACCGCCGGCCACACCAACATCGCCGCCGGACTCCGCACGACAACCCTCCGCCCCTACGAACGCCCCCTGGACCTCATTGGCCTCAACTGACCTGCAGCGATCCGGGATCAGACGACTTTGCAATCGCCCTGAGCCATCGCCCGCCGGTGATCCGCCAACGCGGCAGATAAAGCCACCACCGAAGGAATTCTAGTGACCGTGTTTCCTGTTGCGTATTCGAGGCGGCACCTGCGAATCTGAGTGGGAATGTCACTGGTGTGAATGTGATGTCACCGGACAGGTCTGTGGTGGCTGGTCTGGGGTGATGGGGTCGGTGGTGTCATCGGGGTGGTGTGGTTGTGGTGTCTTCGTGGTGACGACTGGCTGTCGGTGTGGTGCAGATTCCTGAGCGGCGCGGGAGTGTAGCGCTTGGAGGATGTGTGGATGCCGGAGTTGTGTGAAGTTCCGTGTTCTGTTCGGTAGTTGGCGGATCGTTTCCCTTCTGGATGTTGTGTGTGCAGGGGGCGCGGTATGGCCGGGGTGGAGCGGTTTGACAGCAGCGATGCATCCTCTCCAGTGTCTTTCGTGGTGGGGGAGCGGGGGCTGGGGCGTGATCAGGCGCTTACGCGGTTACTGGCGCTGGACGGGCGCGGGGATTTGACCACGGTGCATGTGCGGCTGGTCGCCGTGTCGGTGGGGGTGTCTGTGCGGACGGTGTGGCGGTGGCTGGACGCTGCTCGCCAGGGGCGTCTGGAGCCGGTCCAACGGCCCCGGTTCCGTATCGATGAGGGGCTGCATGGGCGGCTTGCGGCGTGGTGCGGGAACGCGGCCGCGCTGCACCGGGAGTTGGTGGCCGAGGCCGCCGCGGCCCGCGCCAAGGGAGAGAACGCACCTGAGGTGCCTTCGCTGGCGACGCTGCACCGGGCGATCCGCCTGGACCTGAACGCGGGGCAGCGTGCGGCTCTTGTCGGTGGTGAGCGGGCCAGGCGGCGTCATGATGTGCATCTTCGGCGCCCGAGGCTGTGGCGTAATGCCTGCTGGGAGGGCGATCACAAGCATGTCCCGGTCGAGGTGCTGCTGGACGGCGAGTTGGTGTTCCCGTGGGTGACGTGGTTCATCGACTGCGCCACCGGCGCGGTTCCGGGCGCGGCGATCACGCCGCACCAGCCATCGAGGGACGCGATCCTGGCCGCTTTGCGGATCGCGTTGTCCCGTGACGAAGAGCCGACGGGGCCGTACGGGCCCATCGGTGGTCTGCCGTCTTTGGTGCGGATCGACCGCGGTGCCGACTTCCTCTCGCGTACGGTCACCGGAGCCCTGGGCCATTTCGCGGTGCCGGTCCAGGATCTCCCGCCCTACCGGCCGGACTTGAAGGGGACGGTGGAGAACCTGAACAGGTGCGCCGAGCAGATGTTCTTCGTCTCGCTGCCCCGCTACACCCACGCCCCGTCCGCCGCGCTGCGCCCCGGTGCCCGTAGTCCTTTCATCGACGACGCGGATCCGCTGCCGTTCGCCGAGTTCGTCCGCCTGCTGCTGGAGTGGACCACGTGGTGGAACACCGAGCACGCTTCGCAGGCTCTCGATGGGCGTACGCCGCTTGAGGCGTGGCGGGCCGATCCCACACCGGTCGAGGACGTGGACCCAGGTCTGCTGTACCGGTACACGCTCGCTGACGATGGCCGGACCCGCACGCTCACCACCAGCGTGGTGCGGTGGAACAACCGGTATTACGTGGGGGAGTGGATGCACGGCGGCGCGGATGTGGGCACGAAGGTCCACATCCGCTACATCCCGCACCACGACCACGAGATCGAGGTGTTCGACGCGGTCAGTGGCAAGCACCTGGGCCCGGCGCATCTGGCGGACGCGGCTACGCCGGAGCAGAGGCGGGCCCACCGCCGCCGCAAGGAGGCCGAGAAGCGGCGCCTGGCCCGCGCGCTGGCTGCCGCTTCCCGGCACACCCGGACCAAGTACGCGGCGGTCACGGAAGCCAGGCAGCCCGAGCAGTTGGGCACGCTGACCGCGGCCGAAGCCGCCGACGAGGCGGCCAGGACCCGGCTTGGCGATGCGGCCGAGTGGGCGCTGCCCGATCTGATCCCGCCTGCGCCGCCCCCGGATCACTGGCGCACTCCGGCCTCGCTGCGCACGCGGCAGCGCCCCCAGGGCCCGTCCGCCGCGCCTGACGGTGCCGGCTCTCTGGACACGCCCGGTGAAGAAGAAGGAGACGGGAACCGATGACCGGCATGCTGCCCCCGGCCGAGGGGGACCAGTACCTGTCGCTGCCGGGCGCGCACATCGTGTCCACCGCTGCCCTGGTCCGCGCCCGCCAGAACCTGGCCGACACGATCGAGGCACGGGCCATGATGTGCGTCTACGGGGATGCCGGGTTCGGCAAGACGCTCGCGGTCAATACGTGCCTGCGGGAGCTGGAGCCGGGCGAGGAGGTACGGCGCATCACCTTCCGCGCACGCCCGACGGCCCGTGCGGTGAGACACGAGATCTTCGCCGCGCTCGGCCTGAAGGGCGACGCCCCGGGCGCTCCCTCCGAGTTCGACCGGCTCCTCAAGGACGCGCTCGCCACGAAACCGCGCACGCTGGTCGTGGACGAGGCACAGTGGCTCAACTCCGAGGTGTTCGAGTACTTCCGCTACCTGTGGGACGACTACGGCACCCAACTGGCGCTGGTATTCGTCGGCGGCCAGGGCTGCTACACGGTGCTGCGCAAGGAACCGATGCTCGCCTCCCGGATCTTCATCTGGCAGCGCTTCAAGCCCCTGACCCGCGAGGAGGTACTGGAGGTGATCCCGTTGTTCCACCCGGTGTGGGAGAACGCGAAAGAAGACGACATCGCCTTCGCCGACGAACACGCCGCGCACGGCAACTTCCGCAACTGGGCCTGGCTGACCGCTCAGGTCAGGATCGGATGCAAACGGCTGAAGCGCGAGCAAGTGGACACCAAGGTGCTGCGGTGGGCCTTCAGCCGCCTGGGAGAGAACTGATGAGCCGCACCACCGGCGCGTCCTCGCGCGCCTCACAGGCACCGGCCCGTTCTGCACCGGCCCGCACCCCCAAGGCCCGCCCGTCCGCCGTCCCCACGCCGGCTGTCCGGCGCCGCCCGTCGTATCCGCCACGGCACCACCTGTCCCTGCCCGGCGCGGCCACCGTATCCGTGCCCGTACTCGAGCACCTGGCCCGTGGCCTGGAGCAGACGATGAATCAGCAGGCGATCATGTGCCTGTACGGGGACGCCGGATGCGGCAAGACCTTCGCTCTCGACACCGTGCTGGCCTCCGGCGCTGTGCCCGCCCGCCGTGCACGTCTGGTCCGTCTCATGCCGCGCCCCGCCCCCACCCCGGCGGCCCTGCGCGCCCACCTCGCCGACGCGCTGAACCTCACCGGCGTACGGACCGAGGACCCCGGGGCCTTCGATACAGCTATGCGCAACGTGCTGGCCGGACGTGAGCATCTGCTGGTGGTGGACGAGGCCCAACGGCTGGATGCCGCGTGCTTCGAGTACCTGCGCTACCTCTTCGATGCCCCAGACACCCGCCTGGCGATCGTTCTGGCCGCCGGCGAGCGGGGCCTTGCGGTGCTGCGCCGCCAGAAGATGCTGGCCTCCCGCACCGCGGTGTGGCTGAAGGTCCCCGCGCTCACCCCAGAAGAGGTGCGCTGGGTTATCCCGCGCTTCCATCGGCTGTGGCAGACAAGCGACCCGCTGGCCGTCTCGATGCTGGATACGCGTCTGTGCCACGGCAACTTCCGCCGCTGGGCGGCGGCCACCCACCACACGCTGCGCCTGCTGCGCCCCTCGGGCGGCCGTGCGGACCACCCGGTGCTCGAGGACCTGCTGCGGGCCCGTCTCCTGCCGCACCAGGACACCCGGTGACCGCGATCGCCGCACCACTAGCCGTGCCGGTGACGCTGACATGAGCAGAAAGGTCGTCTTCCCGTCCGCTGTGCCCGTCACCGTGCTCCTGGACCCCGCCGACGATGCCGCCGTCACCCGCGCCGCCCTGGCCGCGCACTGCCTGCCCGCCGGCCGTATCACCGTCCATCCCACCCCCGCCATGAATCACCAGGCGCTCGGCTTCGACATCCTCTCCGCCCTCGGCAAACCGGCCGAGCTGCCGGGGGACTGGGGCAAAGCGGGCCCGCCCGTCTGGAACACCGCCGCAGCATGGCTTCTGGCGCTGCCCCACCCACGGCTCCTTGTGCTGCGCGCCCACCTGCTGGACGCCGAGTGCTGGTCGAGCCTGCTCACCCTGCGCGAGCGCACCGGCGTACACCTGGTCGCCGTCTGCCACACCCGGCGCCCGCCGGCCGTGATGCGCACCGCGCTGCAGCGAGTCGAGCACCACACGGTGTCCACCGAGGCCCCGACGGGGGACCTACTGGCCAAGGCCCCCACGACCGCGCCGCTACGCCCCGGGACCGAGGGCCGCTGGATCACCGCTCCGGCCCTGGCCTACCTCGATTTTCCCCAGGAATTTCCCGCCTGCGACTGCACCCCGTCCCCAGCCGCCCGCCCCTACGTCCCCGAACGCGCCTACGCCCTCGACCAGGTCGGCCGCCGCCTGGCCGCCCGCACCGCCTCCCCTCAACTCGCCGCCGCCCTGGCCACAGCCATCTTCACCGGCGCCCCTACCTCCCAGCTGCGCACCATCCACTACCGCCACCTCGATCAGGACGCCACCACCCTCACCCTCCACGACCGCTATGGCACACGCCGCCACGGCTTCGCATCAGGCTGCGGCACCTACACCGTCCCGTCCTGGGCCAGGCCCTTCCTGCTGGCTGCGGCGAACCTGCTCCATCTGTCCCCACGCGGCGACGGCTTCCTCCTCAACCCGCCCCGCGCCCTGACGGACTTCGCCGAACACTGCCGCCTGCGCCCGCCGCAGCCCGCCCAGCCCTGGTCAAAGCGGCCAAAGCGGCGCACCAAACGCAAGGCGTCCGCCCCGTCCGAGGTGCAGTGGTACGACGGCTATCTGCGCCCCAGCTTTGAGTCCGTCAGCTACCAGCAGTGGCTGCGCTCAGCCGGATGACGACCGCCGCCCGGACACCAGCCGCAGCACCACGGGCCGTTTAACGCTGACCGAAAGGCGACCGGGCGGCGTGTCGCCGCCCGCCTGGCCACCCCCGGATCGGCTCGGCTGTCCCCTCAACAGCGGGGCCGGGCAGGAACGCCCTGCCCGGCCCGCTGCCTGTCCGCACGCCATCACGTCCACCGCATCCCGACCCGGGACAGCTGCTCCACCCGCTCCGGGGTCAGCGTTGCCGCCCGCGAGCGCTGGTTGCCGACCCAGGCACCCAGCCGGAGGTCCCGCTGCTCCTGGTCCTCACCGTCGACCGCGCCCACAGTGATCGTCTCGACGTGCTTGCGCGGCACTCGAAGGTGCCCCTCGCGCTCGAAGTACCGTCGGGCGGCGGCGAGGTGCAGCGCCCACTTCTGCGCCTGGTTCGTGCGGGGCTTGGGCTTCTCGTCCTTGCTGGCGGGCTGGATGCCGAGGACTTGTTCGCACATCCACTGCTGCACGCCGGTGAGGTTGTCCCAGCCGAGGCGCTGCGCGCGGACCCACCGGCCGAGGTCTTCACCTTGGTGCATGACGACGCCGGGTTCGGTGGGTAGTTCGCTGCCGATCTCTTCGAGGTGGAGGCGGGTGAGGTGGAAGGCGCGTTGCCATTCGACCGGCCAGGTGGGGCACCAGGACGGGTCGATCTCCTCCAGCTGCTCGCGCCGCTCCGGCGACATCGCCCCGGCCGACGACTGAACCGGCAGCCCCTCGGCACGCCGCTGCTCGATCTCCGCCGCCCGCCGGGCGGCGGCCCGTGCGTTCTTCAGCCAGATGCCGACCTTGTAGCCCTGGTGGGCGGCGTCCAGCGGCGCGAGGAGGTGGCCGTTCTCGGAGGCCCACCCACGCGCTGCCGACAGACCTTCCTCCCAGGCGACGTCGAAATGGCTCCACACCATGCCGAGCTTCTCCAGCTGAGCCACGCGGTCTTCGTTCATGTTGCCGCGGGCGTAGAAGCGGCGGGCGTCGGCGGTCCACTGCCCAAGCGGGAAGTTCGCGAGCGAGGCCGGCCACCCCACCCCTTCGGCCTCCTCCCTTTCCGGTACGCGGTATGTGAACGGCACCTTCAAGTCGCCGTGCTCGCGGGCGAAGATGACCGCGGCCTCCACCCCGCGCCGCCAGTGCTCGTGCTCCGGGTTGAGGACGCGCAAGTTGATGAACGCGGCGAGCGCCGCGGGGTCGCGCGGGGTGGAGAACTTCAGCAGCGCCTTCGCCGGCGCGGACACGCCCCCACCATCCCCGGCACCCTCACCCCGCTCGCCCTTCTCACGCTCGTGGACGGGCTTGTAGCGGCTCGGTGCCTGCTGCTCCGCGAGGGTCTCCACGATCCGGGCATCGTGCGCCCGCAGCGCCTCCAAGAGCTTGGCCAAGCCGCCGAACGCCCGGCTGGTCAGCATGTTGTCGGCCGTCTCCCCGGGTCCGAGCAGGATCGGCACGACCAGGCTGGCCATCTTGCCCTCGCCCGGCTGCATCCGCAGCGCCCGCCCCACCGCCTGGACCAGGTCGGGCATCGAGCCGCGCACATCCGCCCAGTAGACGGAGTCGCAGTTCTTCGTGTCGACGCCTTCCCCGAGGACCTTCACGGACCCCAGGTAGCCCTTCTCCACGACCGTGCCGTCCGTGGCGATCCCGTCAGCGAACTCACCCAGCACGCGGCGACGGTGGAGCGGCTTGTGCTCACCGCACAGCCAGTCCGCCCAGATCGTGGCCGGGTACAGCTCAGGGTCGCTGTCGTGCAGCTGCGCCGCGACGTCAGGGAGGCCGGCCGCGAACGCTTCGGCCTCCTTCACGACATGGTGGAAGACGAGCGTGCGCCGGAAACCTTCCTCAGCCGACGCCTTCACCAGCGCGGTCTGCAGAGCGGCGAGCCGCGCCCCGCGGACCTCGTCCGACCGGCCCTCCGCGCCCAGGAGCTGCGCGGCCTGGAACTGCGTGTCGGTCACGTCCACGCATACGACCTGGTAGGGGGCACAGATTCCCCTGTCGATCGCCTCCGAGAGCGTCAACGTGAACGCCCTGCTGCCGAAGGGCCCGTCCGGGTCGTCTTCCATGCTCGCGACCAGCTCGCCGGGTGCGCCGGCCTCGTCCTCGTCCCCGAGCTGCCACAGCCGGGGCGTGGCCGTCATGTAGAGACGGCGCAGGGAAGGGATCTTCTGGTTGTCGTGGACGACCGCCCACGGCTTCCCGATCCGGCCCGAAGTCCGGTGCGCCTCATCGACCACGATCAGGTCCCAGGCGGAAAGGCCGGCGGCGTGCGCCCGCTCCAGCGTGCCGAGCCCGAGGGACGCGTACGTGGCGTAGACGGTGACCTTGTCCAGGCCCCTCGTCCACTCCACCAGCTCGTCCACGTCCGTGGTGTTGGGGAAGACCGCTTCCTCACCCCGTAGTGAGGACACCCCGATCATCGGCCCCCTGCGGCCCCCCTCGCGCCACGCGGCCTCGGTCTGGGCGAGCAGGTCCAAGCTCGGCACGAGCACCAGCACACGGCCCGCGTGGAGCTCCTCCGCGCTGCGGACCGCCACTCGGGTTTTCCCGGACCCGGTCGCCATGATCACCTGCGTCCGGAGTCCCCTCTCGGGCACAAGTGATCTTGCAGGCAATTCGAGGGCACGGAGGACCGCGTCAATTGCTTCACGCTGGGCGGCTTCACGCTGATCAACGCGGCTTGTAGTTGACATGTCCGTCTGTCTTCTCCTGGATTCCATCCGGTCGATTCGAGCGGCGGCAAACGAGAAACCTGCACGTAGATGATCCACAAGGGCTACGGTTGGGCTGACGCGGTTGACTGGTTCCTCTGTATAAGAGGAGCAGACAAGGCCGCGCGATAGATTTCGATATAAGCCTCCGGATCCGGTCCGGAGGCGTGCGCTCTGAGTCCAGAGTCTATCCCTCTCTAAAAATGAAGCACAAGAAGCCTAAATCTTTTCTGACGTGGCGCGAACCCGCCAAACCCGACCTTATCGGGGTCTTCGAACTTGAGCAGTGAGTCGGTCCGAGGCAGCTGGCTTGCTGTTACGTTGCCGCTAAGGGTGGTGGGTAGAATGCTCGAGCCCTGCTCACGGATTGACCGACATCACGAATTCAAGTTCAAGAGAGGGCAACCCATTGAACTTCTCGGTGCCACCTTCTACTGTCATCGCTTGATGGCACGTCAACACTTGGGGGTAATGCATGAGTGTGATGAAGCGGATCAGAACAGTAGCAGTGACGGGGGTGTTGGCATTCGCCGCGGCACTGGGCGCCGCACCCGCTGCCCACGCTGGGGGCTGCACCGCCAAAATCGTCTGTGGCGTCGTGTACAACAAGCTGGACAGTTCGTACACCGTGAAGATCGGTGACTTCGGGGGAGGCACATCCAAGTGCGACGCTTGGAACGATTCCGTGGGTGCGTATAACTGCACCCACTGGTGGTTGCCCGGGGGCAAGAGCAGCAAAGACATCCGCGGCACGCTTTCGGACACCGATGGCTTCATGGTGGAATCGTCCTACTGGGTCTCCTTCCACGGCGGATCCCCCACGAAGGTGTCCGGTTTCGTCTGGACGAAGATCAACAATACGGAATACGCGACATGTGATGAGCGTTCTAGCTACGGGGCGTTCTGCACGGTCTCGTGGCTCTGAAGCGTCCTGGCGAGCCGATCATCTGCTAGGTCGATCAAAGAGGCAGGGCCTCCAAAGCCATGAAACGGCCCCACACCCCTTGCTGTGCAAGGGGTGTGGGGCCGGGGGGAGCGCAGCGAAGGGAAGGCCGGCCACATAGTGGCCGAACGCCCCCGCACAGCACGGGCGTTCACACTCCGTCAACCCGCCTCCGCGAAGCGGAGGCTGTCCCTGCCCAACACACAGCGGCCGCACCCCGCACAGCACGGGCGCTCGCCCTGCGGTTGGTGCCCGAGCGGAGCCGGGCACCTGGCGGTGGGCGAAGCCCACCGCCTCGCTTGCACAAGGCGCAGCCTTGTGGTACTGGCTGGAGCGCAGCGGAGGCCACCGGCCGGCAGGCCGGCAACGCGGGCCGCTTGCGCTGCGGTTGGGCCCCGGAGCGAAGCAGAGGGGCCAGCCCGGCTTGCCGGGTGCGCTCCCGCTCCGCTCACGCGGATAGACACCGGCGTCGACGTTCTTGACGACCGAGGTCAGGATCGTGTCCTTGTACTTCGCCAGCGCCGGGTCCAGGGCCTGGTCGGAGTCGACACC
>NZ_JBSFYR010000130.1:0-15029 GCF_053599875.1 Streptomyces sp. NPDC005151
GGATTGAGCCATGGCGGAGCCATGGTGATGGACGACAACGCCGCGAGGTGCGTGCCCCAGCCCCGTGACGCCGCCCCCCAATTGCCGGTCGGTCTCATTCCTTCTCGTCAGTGGGCGCCGACACCGGTGAGGGACTTGACCTCCAGCTCGGCGTACTTGCCCTTGTCCGGCTCCTCCTTCGAGAGGAGGGAGCCGAGCCAGCCGAGCAGGAAGCCCAGCGGGATAGAGATCAGGCCGGGGTTCTCCAGCGGGAACCAGGCGAAGTCGACGCCCTTGAACATCGATGTCTTCGCGTTGCCGGAGACGACCGGCGAGAACAGCACCAGGATCACCGAGCTGGCCAGACCGCCGTAGATCGACCAGAGGGCGCCCTGGGTGGTGAACCGCTTCCAGAAGAGGCTGTAGAGGAGGGTCGGGAGGTTGGCGGAGGCGGCGACCGCGAAGGCGAGAGCCACCAGGCCGGCGACGTTCATGTCGCGGGCGAAGGCGCCGAGGACGATCGCGACCGCGCCGATGAGGACGGTGGCCCAGCGGGCGGCCCGCATCTCCTCCTTCTCGGTGGCCTTCCCCTTGCGGATGACGTTGGCGTAGATGTCGTGGGCGAAGGAGGACGAGGAGGCGAGGGTGAGGCCCGCGACGACGGCGAGGATCGTGGCGAAGGCGACGGCCGAGATCACGGCGAGCAGCACCGCTCCGCCCGTCGTGCCGACCCCGCCGAGGTATTCGGCGAGCTGCGGAGCCGCGGCGTTGCCGGCCGGGTTCTTCGCCCTGATCTCGTCCGGGCCGATGAGCGCCGCGGCGCCGAATCCGAGCGCGATCGTCATCAGGTAGAAGGCGCCGATGATGCCGATGGCCCAGTTCACCGACTTACGGGCGGCCTTGGCGGTCGGGACGGTGTAGAAGCGGATCAGGATGTGCGGGAGTCCGGCGGTGCCGAGGACCAGGGCGATACCGAGGGAGAGGAAGTCCAGCTTCGAGGTGCCGGTGGCGCCGTACTTGAGGCCGGGCTCCAGGAACGCCGCTCCGTGGCCGCTCTTCTCGGCGGCTGTGCCCAGCAGGTCGGAGATGTTGAAGTCGAACTTGAGCAGCACCAGGAAGGTCATCAGGAGGGCACCGGCGATGAGCAGGACGGCCTTGACCATCTGCACCCAGGTGGTGCCCTTCATGCCGCCGATGGTGACGTACACGATCATCAGTACGCCGACCAGTGCGACGATGAGGATCTTTCCGGCGTCGCTGGTGATGCCGAGGAGCAGCGAGACGAGCACGCCCGCGCCCGCCATCTGCGCCAGCAGGTAGAAGATCGAGACGACGATGGTGGAGACGCCCGCGGCGGTACGGACCGGGCGCTGCCGCATCCGGTAGGCGAGGACGTCACCCATCGTGTAGCGGCCGGAGTTGCGCAGCGGTTCCGCGACCAGCAGCAGGGCCACCAGCCAGGCGACGAGGAAGCCGATCGAGTAGAGGAAGCCGTCGTAGCCGAAGAGGGCGATGGCACCGGCGATACCGAGGAACGAGGCGGCGGACATGTAGTCGCCGGAGACCGCGAGCCCGTTCTGGAAGGCGGTGAACTGGCGGCCGCCCGCGTAGAAGTCGGAGGCGCTCCTGGTCTGCCGGCCGGCCCAGACGGTGATGCCCAGGGTCGCGGCGACGAAGACCGCGAACAGCGTGATGATCAGCGGCCGGTGCTCGGCGGTGGACGAGGCGGCGAGCTGGATCACGGGGTGCGAGTGGTACGCGGCGCTCATGCGTCGGCCTCCATACGGGACTTGATGACCTCGGCCTTCGGATCGAGCTTCGTCGCGGCGTGCCGCGCGTAGAACCAGGCGATGAGGAAGGTGGTGACGAACTGGGCGAGACCGAACACGAAGGCCACGTTGATGTTGCCGTACACCTTGGTGCCCATGAAGCCGCCGGCGTAGTTCGACAGCAGCACGTAGAGCAGGTACCAGAGCACGAACGCGATGGTCAGCGGGAAGGCGAACGAGCGGTACGCGTGGCGCAGTTCGGCGAACTCCTGGCTCTCCTGGACCTCGACGAACCGTTCTGTCGTGGGCTGGGCAGGGCCGGTGTCCGGACCGGCCTTGGGCGGCGATGCATCGGTAGCCACGGATTCTCCTCGCGACGCGGGTGCGGTGGTGGGGTCGGTGGATTTCACAACAGAACCTCGATGTCGGGGGTTTGGTGGTGCGACTCCCCTGACAACGGCACGTGGGGCGCGGCGAAGCGGTTCACCGCGAGTTACTGCTTCTCCACTTCGCCCGATCGGCGGCGCACTTCGAACTGAATGTCGTCAATTCATTGATGTGCAGGATGATCAGCGATAGCTTCACCGTTCATGCACACGTCCGGACACGTCTCGTGTCCGGACGGCTGACACGGATGATGTGGAGACCCCATGGCGCATCTGGGATCCAGGCGGACCCGCGCACTGACGCTGCCCGTCGGATTGGCCCTCACCGCCTCGCTCGGCTTCCTGCCGATGAGTGCCGCATCCGCCGCCCCGTCGGACGGACTGCCCACGGCGGCGGTCTCGACGGACGGCCCGAAGCTGTCATACGTCGTCAACACCACCCCCGTACACAGCACGGGTGTGGTGCGCCGAGCGATAGCCGAGGCCGGCGGGACGATCGTGACGTCGTACGACCGCATAGGCGTGATCGTCGTCCACTCCTCGAACCCCGACTTCGCGAAGACCATTCGCAAGACCCCGGGTGTCGAGTCGGCCGGTGCCACCCGCACCGCCCCGCTCCAGTCCGTCGCCACGACGGAGGAGGGCAGCACCGAGCTGCTGACCGCCGAGGAGGCCGCGAAGGCCGCCGCGGCCGCGGGCCCGGGCCAGGAGCCGCTGGAGCCCAACCAGTGGGACATGCGCGCCATCCAGGCCGACGAGGCCAGCAAGATCAACGATGGCAGCGCCTCGGTCACCGTCGGCGTGATCGACACAGGTGTCGACGACACCCATGAGGACCTCAAGGCGAACTTCTCCAGGGAGCAGTCGGCCAACTGCGTCGGCGGCGTGGCGGACACGTCCGAGGGCGCCTGGCGTCCGTACGCCGACGGCAGTGACCACGGCACACATGTCGCCGGTACGATCGCCGCCGCCCGCAACGGCATCGGCGTCACCGGTGTCGCCCCCGGTGTCAAGGTGGCCGGCATCAAGGTCAGTGAGCCCGGCATCGGCTTCTTCTACACCGAGGCGGTCGTCTGCGGCTTCGTCTGGGCCGCCGAGCACGGCATCGAGGTCACCAACAACAGCTACTACGTCGACCCCTGGTACTTCAACTGCCAGGACGACCCGGACCAGAAGGCTCTGCTCGACGCCCTCACCCGCGCCACGAAGTACGCCGAGCGCAAGGGCGTCCTCAATGTCGCCGCGGCGGGCAACGAGAACTACGACCTGGCGTCGCACGAGATCCTCGACACGTCGAGCCCGAACGACACCACCTCGGGACCGCGCACCGTGGACCCGCACAAGTGCTTCGACATCCCGACCCAGCTGCCGGGCGTCGTCACGGTGACCGCGACCGGCACCAAGGGCTTCAAGTCGTACTACTCCAGCTTCGGCCTGGGCGTCGCCGACGTGTCCGCCCCCGGCGGCGACAGGTGGCAGATCCCGGCCACCCCGGACGCCAACGGCCGTGTGCTCTCGACGGTCGTAAACAACAAATACGGCTACAAGCAGGGCACCTCGATGGCCACCCCGCATGTCGCGGGCGTCGCGGCCCTGCTGAAGAGCACGCACCCGAAGGCCACGCCTGCGGAGCTGCAGGAGCTGCTGAAGGCCCAGGCCGTCAACCCGGGTTGCCCGTCCAAGGTCTACAACTCGGCCGGCCAGCTGATCGACGCGACGACCTGCAAGGGCGACAGCCAGGTGAACGGCTACTACGGCCACGGCATCGTCAACGCCCTGAGCGCCGTCAAGTAGTCGGCTCCGCACCTCTGCGCAACCGGGGCCGGACGGGAAGCACTTCCCGTCCGGCCCCGTCGTCATGGCGTCCCCGGCCCTTCCTTACGTAAAGTGGCACTCAGTGCCATAGTGTGGACATGACACACGTACAGAGCTCCGGTACGGAGCAGGCCTGGGCCGCTCTCGGCGGTGACCCCGCGCTTCTCGGCCATATCGGCTTCGGCGGACCGACCGGTGCGCTGCCCGCGCGGCTGCCCGTCCTGGAGCTGGCCCGCTCCACTGTCGCGGTCTGTTCGCTGGCCGCCGCCGAACTCGCCGCGCACCGCACGCGGGGCGGTGCCGGTCCCGTACCGCAGGTCCGGATCGACGACGGGGCGGTGGGCACGGCGTTCCTCAGCGAGCGGCATCTGCGCATCGACGGGCGCGCACCGACGACGTTCGCCCCGCTGTCCCGGTTCTGGCGAACGGCCGACGGATGGGTCCGCACCCACGCCAACTACCCTCACCACCGCGCCCGGTTGCTCACCGCGCTCGGCCTGCCCGACGACACCGGGGCGGACACGGTGGCGGCCGTGCTCGCCGAGCGCCGGTCGGTGGAGATCGAGGAGACGGTGTACGCCGCGGGCGGTCTGGCCGTGGCGCTGCGCACCCCCGAGGAGTGGGCCTCGCACGAGCAGGGCGCCGCGATCGCCGCACACCCCCTGCTCACGCTCGAACGGACCGAGGGGCCGGAACCGGTGGCGCCGCACCGCCTCTCCACGCTGTCGGGGTCGCCGCTGCTGCCCGCCGCCGGGCTCCGGGTCCTGGACCTGACCAGGGTGCTCGCCGGTCCGGTCGCCACCCGCACGCTGGCGCTGCTGGGCGCGGACGTGCTGCGGATCGACGCGCCGCAGCTGCCGGAGAGTCAGGACGCCCACAACGACACCGGCTTCGGCAAGCGGTCGGTCTCCCTGGACCTGCGCGACCGGGCCGGGCGGGCGACGTTCGAGGAGCTGCTCGCCGACGCCGATGTACTGGTGACCGGATACCGGCCGGGCGCGCTGGAGGCATACGGCCTGACTCCGGAGGCGCTCGCCGTACGCCGTCCCGGTCTGGTCCTCGCGCAGGTGTCCGCGTGGGGCCGGTACGGGCCGTGGCACGAGCGGCGCGGCTTCGACAGCCTGGTGCAGGTGGCCACCGGAATCGCGACGCTGGAGGGGAACGCGGGCGCACCGGGCGCGCTGCCGGCGCAGGCCCTCGACCACGGCACCGGGTACCTGTTGGCGGCGGGGGTGCTGCGGGCGCTGTCCGAGCAGCACGACGACGGCGGTTCGCGGCTGCTGCGACTGGCGCTCGGGCAGACGGCGCACTGGCTGTGCAAGGGCCTGTCGGAGCAGCCGGCCGACGGCGCCGCGGAGACGTACGACCCCAAGAAGTACGTCGGCATCTCGGACAGCGCGGTGGGACGCCTGCAGTACGCCCTGCCGCCGGTGTCCTTCGCGGGCGGCCCGGCGGACTGGTCGTGCCCGCCGGGCCGGCTGGGCGCGGATTCCCCGGTGTGGAGTGTCACCGCGGCTGCCACCAGCGGCACTCACTGACCGGAACGGGCCCGGCGGACATGTCTCGTCCGCCGGGCCCGCACCGTTCACGGCCGGGGCCCGCTACGGCTTGATGAGGACCTTCAGCGCCGTACGCTCGTCCATCGCCCGGTAGCCGGCGGGGACCTCGTCGAGGCCGATGGTGAGGTCGAAGACGGGCGACGGGTCGATCGCGCCGGACAGGACGTCGGGGAGCAGTTCCGGAATGTACGCGCGCACGGGGGCGACGCCGCCGCGCAGGGCGATGTTCCGGTCGAACATGACGCCGAGGTCCAGCCCGGTGCCGCTGCCGTGCGGCACGCCGACGTAGCCGATCGAGCCGCCGTCGCGGGTGATCCCGACCGCCGTACGCATCGACTGCTCGGTGCCGACGGCCTCGATCACGGCATGTGCGCCCGCGCCGCCGGTCAGTTCCCGTACGGCGGCGACGGCCGCCTCGCCGCGCTCGGCGACGACGTCCGTGGCGCCGAAGCTGCGGGCGATGTCCGTACGCGCCTGGTGGCGGCCCAGCGCGATGATCCGCTCGGCGCCGAGCCGCTTGGCGGCCATGACGCCGCACAGGCCGACCGCCCCGTCACCGACGACCGCGACCGTGGAGCCGGGCTTCACGCCCGCGCCGACAGCTGCGTGGTGGCCGGTGCCGAGCACGTCGGACAGGGCCAGCAGCGCCGTGAGCAGCCGGTCGTCGGACGCGGCGGCGGCCGGGAGCTTGACCAGCGTGCTGTCGGCGAACGGGACGCGGACGGCCTCGCCCTGGCCGCCGTCGGAGCCGACCGAGCCCCAGAAGCCGCCCTGCGGGCAGGACGTCATCAGGCCTTCGGCGCAGTACTCACAGGTGCCGTCGGACCAGACGAAGGGGGCGACGACCAGGTCGCCGACCGCGAATCCACCGACATCCGAGCCCGCCTCCTCGACGATCCCGAGGAACTCGTGGCCGATCCGCTGGCCGGGCTGCCGGGCGGACTCGCCGCGGTACGCCCACAGGTCGCTGCCGCAGATACAGGCCCGCAGGACCCGCAGCACCACATCGGTGGGCTGCTGGATCGTCGGGTCCGGCACCTCCTGCACGCGTATGTCGTGGGGGGCGTGGATGACGGTGGCGCGCATGCGTGGGGGTCCTTGCTGATCTCAGATGCTGATACTCCGCTCACGGTACGCCCCAGGGGCGACAACGGCCCATTTCGCACCCGGTGCAAGCGCTCCGACGGTCAGCAGGAACTGCGCCGCGATGTAGGTGAGCATGACCCAGAAGTCGGGGGCCGGCAGCTGGGGCAGGTCGGCGATGCCGGTGGCGATCAGCGCGTCGGAGAGCAGGAAGAGCGCCCCGCCGACGGCCGCGTACCGGCCGAAGGTACTGGACCGGTAGGCCATCGCGGTGAGCAGCAGGCTGTACCCGGCCATCGGGATCCTCAGGTCCGCGGGCAACCCGCCCCAGAGCAGGACGAGGAAGCCGCCGAGGACGACCGCGTACGCCACGCCGAGGAGCAGGGAACTCCGGGCGCGCCCGAAGAGCCAGAGATAGCAGACGTGACCTGCGGCGAAGGAGCCCATGCCGATGAGGAAGGCGGCGTCGGCGTCCGGCAGCAGGAGCGTGTCGCCGCCCCAGCCGAAGAGCAGCGCGGCGATCAGCAGCCGGGGGCCGCGGCGGGCGGCGGCGTACCCGGCGAGCAGCGGCATGAGCAGCGGCTTGGCGACGAGGTGGGCGATGCCGACATCGGCGAGGACACCGAAGAGATCGACGGCGGAGGCGACGAGGAAGGCGATGAGCAGGGGGCGTACGAGGCGCGCCCGCAAATCCGCGACCGTACCGGCGCTCATCCGATGCCACCGGATGCGGAAACGGCGGTGACGGAGGCCTTGGACGTCGGCTGCCACCCCGGTCCGCGGAAGACCCGCCCGGCCCGCTCGCCCCAGCTGCCCGCCGCCCGCACGTCCCGGGCGATCGCGGCGTACTCGTGGGTCGCGACGCGCAGCGGGTTGTGGGTGGCGATGTTCTTGGTGAGTCCGTAGACCGGCCGCTCGGTCTCGGCGGTGAAGGAACCGAAGAGGCGGTCCCACAGGATCAGGATGCCGCCGAAGTTCCGGTCGAGATAGCCGCCCTGGGACGCGTGGTGCACCCGGTGGTGGGAGGGCGTGTTCAGTACGTACTCGAAGGGCCGGGGCAGCTTGTCGATCCGTTCGGTGTGGACCCAGAACTGGTAGACGAGATTGGCCGAGGAGCAGAACGCCAGCGCCGCCGGATGGACCCCGCACGCGACGAGCGGCACATAGAACGGCCAGGCGGTCAGCGAGGTCCAGGGCTGGCGCAGCGCGGTGGTGAGGTTGAACCTCCGGCTGGAGTGGTGGACCACATGGCAGGCCCAGAGGATCCGGATGACGTGATGGCCGCGGTGGGACCAGTAGTAGAGGAAGTCCTGCGCGAGCAGCATCAGCAGGACCGTCCACCACAGGACGGGGACGTGGAGCGGGGTCAGCTCGTAGACCGCGGTGTAGATCGCCACGATGGGCACTTTCCACAGCAGGTCGAAGACGAGGCTGCCGAGCCCCATGGTGACGCTGGTGACGGCGTCCTTGGTCTCGTACCCGGCGGCGTCCTCATCGGGGTGGATGCGGTGGCTGACCATTTCGACAACGGTGAGCAGGACGAAGGCCGGTGTGGACCACAGGACGACATCGGGCAGGTTCGGCTCCATGCGAGCACCGTAGAGCTGCCGGCCGGCCCGGGACTAGACGTTGTTACCAACAAGTATACGAGACGTAATGTCAGCAACCTTTGGCACCTTCTGCCAACAAGACCGTCGCACGGTTCCGCTCATGTGCCCTCGGGCGGGATCGGTGTGGCCTGGTGGTAGTACATCTGCCACGTCGCGCTCGCACTCCGCCTGCGCCAGAGTGAACTCCGTCGTGCCCGGTTTCCACCGATCACGGTCTCGTAGGTGAGGTGCACCAGCCCGGGTGCCAGCAGGACACCGGTCATGTCCGAGGGCTCGAAGCGCGGGCCGCCCTCTGCCGCACCGTCCAACTCGGGCAACTCGGCCAGCATGTCCTCATACGTCCACCGCCGGCCCGAGGCGCCGACCTCCACGAAGTCCGGATCCAGCAGCTGCCGGGCCTGCGACCGTGACGTGCGCACGTCGGGGTCCATCAGTCGCAGCTCCCCCGCGATGGCTTCGCGTACCTCGTCCGTCTCTCTGCTCATGCGGCATCTTCGCCCAGGTGACCTGCCCCTTCGCAACCGAGTTGCCCCCGCAGAGCGGGCTCGGCCTCGGTTCCGGGGAGCCGAACGGTGGGCTCTCGCGTGCCGCCCCCGCTCCCTGATCCGGCCCGATCCAAACGAAAGACCCTAGACCCCCACCGCCCCCAGCAGGGCCCCCGCCCCATAGGTCACCGCCATCGCCACCGCTCCCCCACCCATGTTCCGCAGTACCGCGCGCCCCACGACCGCGTCGCCCAGCCGTGCGCTCCACCACCCCGTGAGCGCCAGCGCCGCCAGGACCGCCACGACCGTGACGAGCAGGCGCACCGACGACGGCGGCAGCACGATCGCCAGCAGGGGCAGCAGGGCACCCACCGTGAACGCCAGGAAGCTGGCGCCCGCCGCGTGCCAGGGGTTCGTCAGGGCGTCCGGGTTGATGCCCAGCTCGACCTCCGCGTGGGCGCGCAGCGCGTCGCGGTCGGTGAGCTGGAGGGCGGCCTCGCGGGCGACTTCGTGGCTGAGGCCCTTGCCCTCCAACAGGCCGGTCAGTTCCACGAGTTCCGCCTCCGGGGCCTCCTTCAGCTCTCGTTTCTCCGTGGCCAGCGCAGCCTGTTCCGAGTCGCGCTGGGTGGAGACCGATACGTATTCGCCCGCCGCCATCGACATCGAACCGGCCAGCAGCCCGGCCAGGCCCGCTGTCAGCAGGGCGCCGCGGTCGTCGGTGGCTCCGGCGACACCGACGACGAGGCCCGCGGTGGAGACCACGCCGTCGTTGGCACCGAGGACCGCGGCGCGCAGCCAGTTCAGCCGCGCGCCGAGGCCGTTGCCGTGGGGCTCGTCATGCGCCTGGGTATCCGTCACCCGGGGATGGTCTCACTCCGCCCTGTCACCGGACGCGGACCGACCCGCCCGGTGCGAAGGCCGGGCTGGTCGCGTCGGCCGGGACCTCCGTCAGGGGCTCGGCGATCTCCTCGACCATCGGGCCGACGGTTGCGGCGATACGGTCGAGCGCGGCCAGGTCGAAGCCGTAGACGCGGGCCGCGTTGCCGCCGACCATCGCCGCGATCTCGTCGGACGGGAGTCCGGCGTACGCAATCCGCAGACTGCGGTACGGGGTCCGGCGCGGCCGCTCCTTGGCGTACCGCTCGGGCCGGTTGCGGTGCGACTCCCACCCACGGAGCACGACCCGGCGCTGGACCGGGCACTGGCCAGGCCCGCCGACCAGGACCGGCTGTTCACGGCGTCCGTGCGGGCGCTGGTGAACGGGCTGCTGGCGGCCGGCGGGACGTAGGAGCCGCAGCCCCGGACCGGTCGAACAGGGGGCTCCCGGATAGGGGACTGTCAGTACCGGCCCGTATTCTCTGTGACCATGCTCGACGACCGCCAGACCGCAGCACCGTGGCCGACCGCCTACCCGCAGGGGTACGCGGTCGTCGACGTGGAGACCACCGGACTCGCCCGCGACGACCGGATAATCTCCGCTGCCGTCTACCGGCTGGACGGGCAGGGCAATGTCGAGGACCACTGGTACACCCTCGTCAACCCGGAGCGGGACCCCGGCCCCGTCTGGATCCACGGGCTGACCAGCGATGTCCTGGAGGGAGCCCCGCTCTTCCCGGAGGTCGCCGCCGCCTTGTCGGAGCGTCTCGCGGGCCGGGTCCTGGTCGCGCACAACGCCGCCTTCGACTGGTCGATGCTGGCCCGGGAGTACGCCCGCGCGGCGGTCGTCGCCCCGGTCGAGCAGCGGCTCTGCACGATCGCGCTCTCCAAGGAGCTGCGGCTGCCGCTGCCCAACCACAAGCTGGAGTCGCTGGCCGCGCATTTCGGAGTCGTGCAGCAGCGTGCGCACCACGCGCTGGACGACGCCCGGGTGCTGGCCGAGGCGTTCCGGCCGAGTCTGCATGCGGCGGCGCGCGACGGGGTGCGGCTGCCGCTGCTGGAGTGCCGCCCGCTGACCGAGTGGTCGGACTCCCCGGTGACCCCGAGGGTCGGCTATCAGCCCTCGTACGGCAGCCAGAACAGCTGGCGCCCTTCCCGGAAGCGGCCCGCCTGCCCGTATCCGAACCCCGGGCGGTACGACAAGGACAAACCGCTCATGCAGGGCATGCGCGTGGCGTTCTCCGGGGACACGTCCATCGACCGTGAGCTGCTGGAGGACCGGGCGGTCGAGGCCGGGCTGCATGTGGCGACCAGCGTCTCCCGGCTGACCAGCCTGCTGGTCACCAACGACCCGGACGCGGCGACGTCGAAGACGGTGAAGGCCAAGGCGTTCGGCACTCCGATCGTGGACGAGAGCGCCTTCACCCACCTGCTGAGGGATGTGGCCGAGGTGTCGGCGACGACCGGGGCGCCCGTGGCTCCTGCTCTGCCGACGCCGTCATCGGAGTGAACCGGGGGCGACTCGCCCGTCCGCCGCTCGCCGCCCGGCATCCCCGCGTCCCACCCTGTGGCGCATGGCACGTTGTGAGGTTTGCGGAAACGACTACGGCATGTCGTTCGAGGTGCACGCGCAGGGCGCGGTGCATGTCTTCGACTGCTTCTCCTGCGCCATTCACCGGATGGCGCCCATCTGTGAGCACTGCCGGGTCCAGGTCATCGGCCAGGGTGTCGAGGTCGACGGGCACTGGTTCTGCGGTGGGCACTGCGCACGCGCCGAGGGGAAGGTGGGCATCATCGACAAAGTCTGAGCCCCGGCCGCGCGACACCGTCCGCCACCCCCTCCGTGATGCACCCCATGACGCAGTTGTACCGTCGTGGGGTGTACCGCTTCCTGTTGACCCGGCAGTGGCTGATCCTCGCCCTCCTCGCCCTCGTCCTCATTCCCACGATGGTCGAGCTGGGCTTCTGGCAGCTCCACCGGCATGAGCACCGGGTGGCGCAGAACTCCCTGATCTCGCACAACCTGAAGGCGAAGCCGGTTCCGGTCGCCACGCTCACCTCCCCCGGTCACACGGTCCCGCGCTCCGACTACTGGCGTGCGGTGACGGCCACGGGGACGTACGACACGAAGCACGAGGTCGTCGTGCGCCGCCGGACCTCCACCGACGGCAGCGTCGGCTTCCACGTACTGATCCCGCTCGACCTCAAGGGCGGCGGTACGGTCCTGGTCAACCGGGGCTGGATCCCCACCGCCGACGACCAGCGCGCCTTCCCGGACATCCCGGCCGTGCCCACGGGCGAGGTGACCGTCACGGGACGGCTCAAGGCCGATGAGACGACGGGCACCAGCGGCATCAAGGACCTGTCGGACCTGCCGGACCGCCAGGTGATGCTGATCAACAGCGCCCAGCAGGCCAAGGCGCTCTCCCGGCCGGTCCTCGGCGGCTACATCGAGCAGACCGCCCCCGAACCGTCCGGCGACGTTCCGGAGCTGATCGAGGCGCCGGACGACAGCTCCATCGGTCCGCACATGGCGTACGCGGTCCAGTGGTGGCTGTTCGCCGCCGGTGTCCCTGCCGGATACGTGGTGCTGGCCCGGCGCGAGAAGCGCGACCGGGTGGAGGCCGCGGCCAAGGCCGAGGCAGCAGGCGATCCGGAGCCGGAACAGCCGGAGAAGCCCGCGCCCGCGACTGCCTGAGCAGCCCTGCCCGGCGACGGCCCGCCACCGTGCCCACGAGCCGGTGATGTCGGGCATGCGGCCGCCTGTGGGACATCGGCTGCTTAGCGCGGCCCCGGTTCGGGAACACGGCAGAACGTGACCCCACGCATCGAGGACTACGCCCTCATCGGCGATCTGCAGACAGCCGCCCTGGTCGGCAGGAACGGTTCCGTGGACTGGCTCTGTCTGCCCCGCTTCGACTCGGGCGCCTGTTTCGCCGCCCTGCTCGGCGACGAGGACAACGGCCACTGGCGCATCGCCCCGAAGGGTGCGGACACCTGCACCCGGCGCGGCTACGCGGGCGACTCCCTCGTCCTGGAGACGTTCTGGGAGACCCGCACCGGCACCGTCAAGGTCATCGACTTCATGCCGCAGCGCGACCGGGAACCCGATGTCATGCGGATCGTCGAGGGGGTCAGCGGCACCGTCGACATGGCCTCCGTGATCCGGCTGCGCTTCGACTTCGGCTCCATCGTGCCGTGGATGCGCCGCTCGCAGGGCCACCGGGTGGCGGTCGCCGGACCCGACTCGGTCTGGCTGCGCAGCGAGCCGCCGGTCAAGACGTGGGGCCAGGAGTTCTCCACCTGCTCGTCGTTCACCGTCTCCGCGGGCGAGCAGGTGGCGTTTGTACTGACCTGGCATCCTTCGCACTCGCCGCGCCCCGATCTTGTCGATCCGCACGAGGCGCTGAAGAACACCCTGTCCGACTGGGCCGAGTGGTCGGCCCGCTGCAAGTACCGGGGCCCGTACCGGGAGGCCGTGATCCGCTCGCTGATCACCCTCAAGGCGCTCACCTTCGCTCCGACCGGCGGTATCGTGGCGGCCCCCACCACCTCGCTGCCGGAGGAGATCGGCGGCGTACGGAACTGGGACTACCGCTTCTGCTGGCTGCGGGACTCCACCCTGGCGCTCAACGCGATGATCTCGGCCGGCTATCTGGAGGAGGCCGCCGCCTGGCGGGACTGGCTGCTGCGCGCCGTCGCCGGGGACCCGGCCGACCTGCAGATCATGTACGGCCTGTCGGGCGAACGACGGCTGCCCGAGGCGGAGCTGCCGTGGCTGCGCGGCTACGGGAACTCCAGCCCGGTCCGGATCGGCAACGCGGCGGTCCGGCAGCGGCAGCTCGATGTGTACGGAGAGGTCATCGACTCGCTCCGGCTGGCACGTGAGGCGGGCCTGTCCGACCAACCGCACGCCTGGAGCCTGCAGCTCAGCCTGCTCGGCTTCCTGGAGTCCACCTGGCGCGAGCCGGACGAGGGGCTGTGGGAGATCCGCGGCCAGCGCCGCCACTTCGTGCACTCGAAGGTGATGGCCTGGGTCGCCGCCGACCGCGCGGTGCGCACTCTGGAGGCCAACCCGTCGCTGGCCGGGGACGCCGACCGGTGGCGGGCGATGCGGGACGCCGTGCACCGGGAGGTGTGCGAGAAGGGGTACGACCCGGTGCGGAACACCTTCACGCAGTCGTACGGCTCCCGGGAGCTGGACGCCGCGACGCTGCTGATCGCCCGGACCGGCTTCCTGCCGCCGGACGATCCGCGGCTCGTCGGGACGGTCGACGCGGTCCGGGCCGAGCTGGGCAGCGGCGGGCTGGTCCGCCGCTACAGCACGGACGGCGGCTCGATCGACGGGCTGCCGGGCGGCGAAGGGGCGTTCCTGGCGTGCTCGTTCTGGCTGGCGGACGCGTTGCGCCTGACCGGGCGCACCGAGGAAGCCACGGAACTCTTCGAGCGGCTCCTCGCGCTGCGCAACGATGTCGGGCTGCTCGCCGAGGAGTACGACACCGTGGCACGGCGGCAACTGGGCAACTTCCCGCAGGCGTTCAGCCACATCGGACTGGTGGGCACCGCCGTTGCCCTGGCCGGGTGCGACATGCTGGAACCCGACGCGGCAGGATAGGGCCCATGGATCTTGGGCTGAAGGACCGTGTGTACATCGTGACCGGCGCGACCCGGGGGCTGGGCCATGCCACCGCGCGGGAGCTGGCGGCGGACGGCGCGAAGGTGATCATCACCGGGCGGGACGGGAAGCGGGCCGAGGCAGCCGCCGCAAAGCTGGGACCGGACGTGGTCGGTGTGGCCGCCGACAACGGGGAGCCTGGCGCGGCGCAGCGTCTGGTGGGCGCCGCCCATGAGCGGTTCGGGCGGCTCGACGGCATCCTGATCAGCGTCGGCGGACCTGCGCCCGGTTTCGTCGCCGACAACACGGACGAGCAGTGGCAGTCGGCGTTCGACTCGGTGTTCCTGGGCGCGGTACGGCTGGCGCGCTCGGCGGCCGCGGCGCTCGGCGAGGGCGGGGTCATCGGCTTCGTGCTCTCCGGCTCGGTCCACGAGCCGATCGCCGGGCTGACCATTTCGAACGGTCTGCGTCCGGGCCTGGCCGGGTTCGCCAAGTCCCTGGCCGACGAGCTCGGCCCACGGGGTATCCGTGTGGTGGGCGTGCTGCCGGCCCGGATCGACACGGACCGGGTGCGGGAGCTGGACGCGCTGTCCGGCGATGCGGAGGCTTCGCGTACGGCGGCCGAGGCGCGGATTCCGTTGCGCCGGTACGGTACGCCGGAGGAGTTCGGGCGGACGGCGGCGTTCCTGCTGTCGCCCGCGGCGTCGTATCTGACGGGGATCATGGTGCCGGTGGACGGCGGGTCGCGGCACGGGTTCTGAGAGCCTGTCGGGTGACCTTCGATCGGAAAGCGGACGCGGTCTGGTGCGTGCGATTCCAAGGCGCCGGAAGGCCCTCGGATGGGGTCTCCCC
>NZ_JBSFYR010000131.1:0-15022 GCF_053599875.1 Streptomyces sp. NPDC005151
TTCGCCCGCAACGGACTGATCAACTCATCGAAACGACCCATACCACATCAACGAACCCAATCCCCGGAAGCAACCCATAAATTCGCGACGCCCCCATGTGGACGTGAGAGGAACAAAAAACCGCCTCTGACCTGTTTGCGCAGGTCAGAGGCGGTTTCTTATGGCGGTAGCGGAGGGATTTGAACCCTCGGTGAGTTTCCCCACACTCGCTTTTGAGGTCTGTTCCTGCTGGTCAGGGCGCGATGCGTCACCATTCATGGCCGTACACCATCGTCCGCGAAGCTCTGGAGTAGTAGGCACTGGTACCGAGACGAACGGTGACGTACGGCGGTGAACGAGACGGAAACTGAGACGGGCCCGCAGACGGCCCCGCTTCACTACGCAAGTCTCATAGGTGATGAGGCCACCAGAGGGGACGTTCGTGTGCCACGATGCCCGCCGGGAGGCGCGATGGGCTACGTGGTTCTACTGGCGTTCATGGCCTTCGCTCTGGGCATGGTGGGATGTGGCGTGGCGGGGCTCGCCACCGGCTGGATCCACCCATGGGAGCGAGGCCGGGTCCTGCGCCCTGTGGCCCACGGGCTCGGCCACATCTTTTCGGGGTGCGGCTTCTTCTGCTTCTGCGTGTTCTTCCTCTTCACGTTGTCGGAAGGTGTCTCGCTGAAGCTGCTCGTAGTGGGGGCAGTTCTCTTCTTGATCGGAACTGTCCTGCGCGGCGTGGGTAGCTTCCCGGACCGTTAGGCCTGATCGTGAGTGTCCGCGGACCCGTCCAGATGGCACGCGCTGAGGTCGGTGGAGTGGCTTTGGGCTGGAGTTGCTCTAGCATCAGTGATCCTGCAGCTCCCACGGCGGTGCACCTAGCGGAGCGCCCACGACGGGCTTAGCCACAGCGCGGCAGCAGCCAGCTCCCCACCCAGCCGATCTCTCGGTGGCAGGTCCGCTCACGCTGCCGCATCCGTGACGGTGGCGGTACGGCGCTCGGCTCCCGCCGGCCTTTTCTGCCCGGCGACCTCGCCCAGCCCGGACGCCACCCCCTCCGCAGCCAGCCTGTCTCGACAGCACAACGGCTATGGCGGCAGACGGCCGCGTTCGTGCCACGTAAGCCGCTCAGCGATGCCACCGTGCTCACCTGCCGGAGAGGACCTGCGGCCGTAAGGCCGGGTACTGCCCGCAGAGGCAGCGCACCAACCCGGAGACGGCCGACACCAAATCGCGCGCCGGCCGCCGGGCGGTTGGGCTTCCGCAACAGCTCGTGGACCTCCTCCGTATCCGTCGGAAGCGGCCGGATGCCGAGAGGGCCACAGCCGGGGACCGCTGGACGGAAGAGGGATGGCTTTTTGCCACCGAGACCGGCCGGGGCACCTCACCCCGTACGGACTACGACGACTGGAAGGAACTATTGCAAGCGGCCAAGGTCCGGGACGGCCGACTGCACGACGCCCGCCACACTGCCGCCACAGTGCTGCTGATTCTCGGGGTATCGGAGCGGGCGGTCATGGGCCTCATGGGCTGGTCGACCACCGCAATGGCTGCCCGCTATCAGCACATGGTCGACACCGTTCGGACCAACGTCGCGGAACGGGTTGACGGGCTGATCTGGCAGAGCGAGACCGCCCGCCGCGACGATGACGACGGCGCCGCCGGGGCCCTCCTGCCGGCCAACTGAGACGGAACGCAGTGAAGGGACCGACCCAAACGGGTCGGTCCCTTCATCTACCTGCGGTAGCGGAGGGATTTGAACCCTCGGTGAGTTTCCCCACACTCGCTTTCGAGGCGAGCTCCTTCGGCCGCTCGGACACGCTACCGAGAGAGAGCTTAGACCATCCAGGCCGTGGGTTGAAATCCGATTCTCCCGCGTGTGCGGAAGCCGGATCGGAGGCTGGGCGCGCCGCCGGGTCAGCGGTCGCGGAAAAAGGCCGTCAACTGGGCGGAACAGGCGTCCTCCAGAACTCCGTGGATCACTTCGGGGCGGTGGTTGAGCCGCCGGTCCCGTACGAGGTCCCAGAGCGAACCGGCCGCGCCCGCCTTCTCGTCCCGTGCCCCGTAGACGACCCGGGCCACCCGGGACTGCACGAGTGCGCCCGCGCACATGGTGCACGGCTCCAGGGTGACCACCAGCGTGCAGCCGGTCAGCCGCCATGCGCCGAGCGCCTCGGCGGCCCGGCGGACGGCAAGGATCTCGGCGTGCGCGGTCGGGTCGCCGGTCGCCTCGCGTTCGTTGTGTCCCGTGGCGAGCAGGGTGCCGTCCGGGCCGAGGACGACGGCGCCGACCGGCACATCGCCGGTCTGCGCCGCGTGTGCGGCCTCGTCCAGGGCGCGGCGCATGGCCGCCCGCCATGGGTCCCGTACGGGATCGTTCGTCGGGTCGTGGGGTTCTTGCGGTCCGTGCGGCCGGTGCGGGCCCGGTGGTGCGGTCACCCGCGGACCCTAACGGACGGTCTCCAGGACCTCGGCCGCGCCCAGCGCGTCCGCGATCTCCACCAGGGCGTCCGTGCGCAGCATCAGCAGCTCCTTCTCGGGAAGTCCGAGATCGGACAGGATCCCGGTGTCTCCGAGCGGACCCGTCGGTACGGCGTCGGCGTCGGGCCCGTCGTCGTCGTCGTTGTCGTCGTGGTCGGTCTGATTGTCGGTGGCGTGATCCGGCTCGCCGTCCTCCGTACCGTCGAGGCCGACGAGCTCTTCGAGGGCGGCAATCGAGTCCTCGGCCTCGGGTTCGCGGCCGAGCAGTTCATCGGTGAGCAGGATCTCCCCGTAGGAGGAGCGGGCGGCGGCGGACGCGTCCGAGATGTAGATACGGGGGTCCTCCTCACCGTCCACCCGGATGACGCCGAACCAGGCGTCCTCCTGTTCGATGAAGACGAGCACCGTGTCCTCGTCCACCGAGGCCTCACGGGCCAGATCCGTCAGATCGGACAGGGTCTCCACATCGTCGAGCTCCGTGTCGCTCGCTTCCCACCCGTCTTCGGTGCGCGCGAGCAGTGCGGCGAAGTACACCGTGACTCTCCCACTGGTCATAGGGGTGTCGGTCCGGCGGGAGGGCATCCGGTGATCCGGCTGTCCTGCGTCCCGCCCATCGGAATCGTGGCAGAAACCTATCGTTCGCGAGAGTAGTTCGACCGTTGCGTCGTGGATCAGTTGTCGCGGACACTGCTCCGAAGGGGCCGTCCGGCTGCTCGGAGCGCTACCAGCGGAAGGCCCGCATCCGCATGGCTTGGCGCATTCGGGCGGCCCGGGCGCGGCGCGGCTGGACCCGGTCGCGCAGCGCCTTCGCCTCATGAAGCTCGCGGAGGAAGTGGGCGCGCCGCCTGCGGCGCTCCGCTTCGGTCGCGGTCTCCGGCGCGTCCTGCGTGTCCCGCGGGGCCCGCTGGTCCCGCTTCTGCTGCTCCCCGTCCGCCATCCGCACATCACCCCAAGCCTGGGTCCGTATGCCCCCACCTTCCCTCCGAACGTGCGGTTGATGCCAGCGCACAGGTGCGGGGGAGCCCGGTTACTGTTGAACCCATGCGGATCCACGTCGTCGACCACCCGCTGGTCGCGCACAAACTCACCACCCTGCGCGACAAGCGCACCGACTCCCCGACCTTCCGGCGGCTCGCCGACGAGCTGGTCACCCTGCTCGCGTACGAGGCCACCCGGGACGTGCGCACCGAGCAGGTCGACATCGAGACCCCGGTCACACCGACGACCGGGGTCAAGCTGTCGCACCCGCGGCCCCTGGTCGTGCCGATCCTGCGAGCCGGTCTCGGCATGCTCGACGGCATGGTGCGGCTGCTGCCGACCGCCGAGGTGGGCTTCCTGGGCATGATCCGCGACGAGGAGACGCTCCAGGCGTCCACGTACGCGACGCGCATGCCGGAGGACCTCTCGGGCCGACAGGTCTACGTCCTGGACCCGATGCTGGCCACCGGCGGCACGCTGGTCGCGGCGATTCAGGAGCTGATCAAGCGCGGTGCGGACGATGTCACCGCCGTCGTGCTGCTCGCGGCGCCCGAGGGCGTCGAGGTGATGGAGCGCGAGCTGGCGGGTACGCCGGTGACCGTGGTCACCGCCTCGGTCGACGAGCGGCTGAACGAGAACGGCTACATCGTGCCGGGGCTCGGCGACGCGGGCGACCGGATGTACGGAACCGTCGGCTGAGTCCCGGTTCCGACCAGGGCTTTCGGCCCGTGCACCCCGAGGTCCTGTCGTCGAACCGGCCTCTGCTGCGCGGTGTGACGACGGGACAGCTCTTACGGCCTCCCCTGGCCGTCAGCGGCAGGAGGAGGGCGCCGGGGCCGGCTTGTTGAGGGCGGCGAGGGCCGCGGCTGCTTCCTTCGGTGTGTTCAGCTTCTTGAACGCCGTACCGAGGATCAGATCGACGTCCGCCGTCCTGCGCGCGTCGGTCTTCGGCGTGGCGCCCGTCAGCTGCGTACCGAGGACCGGGAACGTGCCGTTCGTGGCCGTCGGCGCCCCCAGCAGTACCCCGGGCCCGGGGACCTTCTTGTCGTACGCGGCCGAGGCATTGCCCACCTTGCCGATGCGGAAGCCGCGCTTCTTCAGCTCGTCGGCGGCGGCCTTCGCCAGTCCGCCGCGCGGCGTCGCGTTGTAGACATTGACGGTGATCTTCGCCGGTGCCGGCAGTGCCCTGGCGGGCGTGGACGGCTTGGGAGTGGGGCAGTCGGCCCTGCGGTCCGCGGCGCTGGCCTGCTTGTCGCCGCCCGTGAAGACGTCGATGAGCTGCAGCGTGCCCCAACCGGCCAGCCCTAGGGCCACCACGGAGGCAATGGACGCGAGGACCAGTGTGCGGCGGTGCCGGGGGCGGCGCATGCGCGGGTACTTGTCGCCCGTGATGCGGTACTTTCCGCCCATGCCGGGGGGAGTGAGCATGCTCATGGGCGCAGCGTAGTGCGACCCGGTGAAGATGCGTACTAAATGATCAACGGCGTGCACCCGTCCGGGTGTGAATGCACCCGAAAGCACCCGGCGCGGCGAAGTGCGCGGACCGTCGGCTCACCGAGACGCTGGACTGTCAGCCGAGTTCGAGGACGCGGGCGTGCAGCACCTGGCGCTGCTGGAGCGCCGCGCGGACCGCGCGGTGCAGCCCGTCCTCCAGATAGAGGTCGCCCTGCCACTTGACGACGTGGGCGAACAGGTCGCCGTAGAACGTCGAGTCCTCGGCGAGGAGGGTTTCGAGGTCCAGCTGACCCTTGGTCGTCACCAGCTGGTCGAGGCGGACCGGGCGCGGCGCGACATCCGCCCACTGCCGGGTGCTTTCCCGGCCGTGGTCGGGATATGGCCGCCCATTTCCGATGCGCTTGAAGATCACACGGAAAGCCTACCGGTCAAGAGCCTCCGGGCGCAGCCATGGAGCGGTACTGCGATGCTGACCAAAACGTCATGAATGCAGGCATTTCGGAATAGGGGCCGCGATGAGTGACAGCGACAGCACGGGCGGGGGTACCGAAGCGGGCACGGGAGCAGGCGCCGGCGAGGGTGTCGGCGTACTGCCGCAGCAGGCCCGGGAGATCGCCGACGGGTACGCCGTCGGCGCGGCCGCGCTCGATCTGGGTGCGCTGCTCTGGGACGGTGCATGCCTGCCCGGCGCGCAGATCCGGATCCCGCTGGGGATGCTCAACCGTCACGGACTCGTCGCGGGCGCCACCGGCACCGGCAAGACCAAGACCCTGCAGCTGATCGCCGAACAGCTGTCGGCGAACGGCGTTCCCGTCTTTCTCGCCGACATCAAGGGCGATGTCTCCGGCATCGCCGCGTCCGGCACACCGGGTGACAAGGTCACCGAACGCGCCGGGCAGGTCGGGCAGCAGTGGGAGGCCAGGGGATTCCCCTGCGAGTTCTACGCGCTCGGCGGCATCGGCCCCGGCATTCCGCTGCGGGCGACGGTCACCAGCTTCGGTCCGGTCCTGCTCTCCAAGGTGCTGCAGCTCAACCGGACACAGGAGCAGTCGCTCGGCCTGATCTTCCACTACGCGGACGCCAAGGGCCTGGATCTGGTGGATCTGAAGGACCTGCGGGCCGTCGTCGCGTTTCTCGTCTCGGACACCGGCAAGTCCGAACTGAAGGGGATCGGTGGGCTGTCCACGGCCACGGCCGGGGTAATCCTGCGGTCGCTCACCGCCTTCGAGCAGCAGGGCGCGGGCGACTTCTTCGGCGAGCCGGAGATCGACACGGCGGAATTCCTGCGGTCGGCGCCGGACGGGCAGGGGCTGGTCTCCGTACTGGAACTGGCGGCCGTTCAGGACAAGCCGCAGCTCTTCTCGACGTTTCTGATGTGGCTGCTCGCCGATCTCTTCCACGATCTGCCGGAGGTCGGCGACCTCGACCGGCCCAAGCTGGTGTTCTTCTTCGACGAGGCTCATCTGCTCTTCAACGGGGCGTCGAAGGCGTTCCTGGACTCGATCACGCAGACCGTGCGGCTGATCCGCTCCAAGGGTGTGGGCGTCTTCTTTGTCACGCAGACGCCGCGTGACGTACCGGGGGATGTGCTCGGGCAGCTCGGCAACCGGGTGCAGCACGCGCTGCGCGCGTTCACGCCGGACGATGCGAAGGCTCTGCGGGCGACGGTGAAGACGTTCCCGAACTCGCCGTACGACCTGGAGGAGTTGCTGACTCGGCTGGGCACCGGCGAGGCGGTGATCACCGTACTGAGCGAGAAGGGCGCGCCGACACCGGTCGCCGCGACCCGGCTGCGGGCGCCGCAGTCGCGGATGGGGCCGTTCCCCGCGGCGGAGCTGGACGCGGCGGTGAAGGGGTCCTCGCTGTACGGGCGTTACGCACACGCGGTGGACCGGGAGTCGGCGTACGAGAAGCTCACCGCCGAGCACGAGGCCGAGCAGCGGGCCGCCGCGGAGGCGGCGGCGGTGGATACGGCGGCGAAGGGCGGGAAGGCCGGGAAGCAGCCGAAGGCGGCGAAGGACGACGAGTCGCTGGTGGAGCAGGTGGTGGGAAGCGGGGTGTTCCGGTCGCTGGCGCGGTCGGTGGGGACGCAGCTCGGGCGGGAGATCTCGCGATCACTGTTCGGTACGGCACGCCGCGGGCGGTGAGGGGGAGGGGGCGGGCACCGCAGTCGGGTCCCCGCCCCCCGGACGCCAGTGCCCCTCCCGGCAAGCTTTGCCCCGTCGCACCGTCCGGCACGCCCGCTCGCCGCGTTGGCCACAAGCCCTGGCAGCTCCTTCCCCAAGCTCTCAACTTCGTTCGAGCAGGGGAGACCCCACTGGGGGACGTCCGGCCGCCTTGCGATCGCACGCACCGGACGACGCTCCTCATGGGGCAGACACTGCCGGTCACGGCATTAGGCGGTGGCGTCGGAGTGGCCTTCGCGCAGACCGCCGCCGCTGCCGGCCTGTCCCTCGGTGGCGGCGGGCGGGACCGGGCGGGTCAGGGAGCGCAGGTCGTACGCGTACGTGCCGACCGCGTTCGCGATCACATCGATATTGGCGTCGAAGAACGCCATGTCGATGTTGGCCAGTGTGTCGCACGCGGAGTGGTAGCAGGGGTCGAACGCGATCCCCGCCTCACCGCCGAACTTCTTCGCCTGGGCGGGCGACTTGATGACCTCGGCGCCGGTGTCCGTACCACCCGCGGGGATGCCGACGTCGATGAACGGTCCGTAGTCGGAGCGACCGGTGAAGTCCGTGCCCTCGTGCGGCGTGCCCGTCTGGTCGAGGAAGTCCGCTATGTCGCGCTCCAGTTGGGCGGAGCCCTCGGGGCCGGGGCCCGAGCCGACCCCGTCCGAGTCGTCACCGTCGAAGACGAACTGGGCGCCGTTCGGCGAGGCGATCATGTCGAAGTTGAGGTAGAGCGCGATCTGCTTCTGCTGGGCCGGGTCGAGCTTCGCGACGTACGTCTCCGATCCCTTGAGCCCGTTCTCCTCCGCCGACCACCAGGCGAAACGCACCTTGTTGGCCGGGGTGCGGTGGGTCTTGGCGAGCTCCAGGGCGACTTCGAGGAGACCGGCCGAGCCGGAGCCGTTGTCGTTGATTCCGGGGCCGGCGGTGACCGAGTCCAGGTGCGCGCCGAGCATGACGGTTCTCGCGGCGTTCCCGCCACGGGTCTCGGCGATCACATTGCGCGTGGTGCGCGGCTCCTGGAACTCCCGGATCTCGAAGGAGACCGTCACCTCGCCCCCCTTGGCCAGGTCGGCGACGAGCCGCTCACCGTCGCCCTGGGTGACTCCGCCGGTGGGGATCCGCCCGGACGCGACGTCGCCGAGGGTGCCTCCTTCATCTCGTCTTCGCCGCGGCAGCCTTCGCGGCCGCCTTCGCTTCCTGCTTGTGCGCGCGGACGAGGGCGAGCGAGTCGGGGCCGGTGATGTCGGCGACCGACCGGTGCGAGCCCGCCTCCCCGTACGGACCCGCCGCGGCGCGCCAGCCGGTCGGCCGGACATCCAGCTGCTTGCCCAGCAGCGCGAGGAAGATCTGCGCCTTCTGGACGCCGAACCCCGGCAGCGCCTTGAGCCGTTTCAGCAGTTCGGCACCGGTCCCGGCATCGCTCCAGACGGCACTCGCGTCTCCGTCGTACTCCGAGACCAGGAATTGGCACAGTTGCTGCACCCGTTTGGCCATGGAGCCGGGATAGCGGTGCAGAGCGGGTTTCGCGGTGAAGAGTTCGGTGAACGCCTCCGGGTCATAGACGGCGATCTCATGGGCGTCCAGATCGTCGGAGCCCATCCGCTGCGCCAGGGTGTGCGGGCCGGAGAATGCCCACTCCATAGGAACCTGCTGGTCGAGCAGCATGCCGACCATGGCGGCGAGCGGACTGCGGCCGAGCAGCTCGTCCGCCTCCGGCTGCTGAGCGATCTGCAGGGCGATCGGCTTGCCCTTGCCGTTCGGTTTGTTCTGTGTCATGCCTCTGATCATCGCGACAGTGACGGAGGACGGCGAGTCCAGGAGCCGCCGATGGAGTACGTCTTGGGGTCGGTGTAGGCGACCGCGGTCGGCTCACCCTTGACCCGCACGGTCGCATACAACGGCCAGCCGTGACCGGAACCGTTTCGATGGGCGGCTCCGTCGCTCAGCGGACGCTGGCCATCGCTCCGCAGCGGGTGCGCCGAATCGTCGGGGTGTCGCCCGTCCCTGCGTCCGGCCTGCCGCTCCTGCCCGATCAGTGGGAACTCTTCTCCGCGGCGGCGCACACCCCCCAGAACCGTCGGACCATCCTCGACATCACCACCGGAGGCCGCCGCCCCGCGGGCTGGCTGGACCGCATGGTGCGTCGCTCGCTCGAACGCAGCGATGCCAAGGCGTTCCGCGCGTGGCTGGATTCCTGGGCGGGGGAGGACTTCCACGACCGGATCGACGGTTCGCCCGTGCCGGCCCTGGCGGTCGTGGGCGCGCTGGACCCGGCACTGTCGGCCGAGTTGCAGCGCGCCACCTGGATGCGCTGGTTCACCCGGACCGAACTGGTGGAGCTGCCCTCGTGCGGCCACTACGCAATGGACGAGGCCCCGCTCGACCTGATCCGCGTGGTGGAGGACTTCCTGCGGGCCGATACGGAGGACGCCGGGGCGAAGGCATGAGCGGGCCCGTCCCCGAAGCGCCGGAGCAGACGCCCGTACCGGACGTCTTCGACCCGAGGCAGTACGCGCAGGGCATCCCCCACGACCGCTACCGCCACCTGCGCGATGACCACCCCGTGGCGTGGCAGGAGGAGCCGGAGGTACTCGGATGGCCGGCGGGCCCCGGCTTCTGGGCGGTCACCCGGTACCGGGACGCCGTCCGCGTGCTGAAGGACTCCTTGACGTACTCCTCGTACCTGGGCGCCACTCAGATCCGTGACCCGGACCCGGCCGACCTGCCGTTCATCCGCCGCATGATGCTCAACCAGGACCCACCGCACCACCGGCGACTGCGCGTGCTCGTCAGCCGCGCTTTCACGCCGAAGCGCGTGGATCGCTTCGAGACAGTCGTCCGTGAACGTGCTCGTTCCCTGCTCACCCGGGCGGTCGCCCGGGCGCGGGCCACCGACGGCACCTGCGACCTCGTCGCACACGTCACCGACGACTACGCCCTGCTCAATCTCACCGACCTGCTGGGCGTGCCGGACAGCGACCGCGGACTCCTCCTGCACTGGACCCGGCGTGTCATCGGCTACCAGGACCCCGACGAAGCCGGAACACCGGTACTGGGCCCGGACGGCAAGCCGGTCAACCCGCGATCCCCGGCATCTCTGCGCGACATGTTCGACTACGCGCACGCACTGGCGGCACACAAGCGCCGACACCCCGGCGACGACGTGATGACGGCCCTGGCCACGGACCCCGAACTCGCCGAGCCGGAGTTGGAGATGTTCGTCTTCCTGCTCGTGGTGGCAGGAAACGACACGGTACGCAGCGCAGCCCCCGGCGGCCTGCACCTTCTGGCGGGGAACCCTGACGCCTACCGCCGCCTGCGCAACGGCGAGGTGGAGCTGACCACCGCCATCGACGAACTGCTCCGCCGCCATCCCCCGGTCCTGACCTTCCGCCGGACCGCCACCCGGGACACGGACCTGGCAGGCACGCGCATCCGCACCGGCGACAAGGTGGTCGTCTTCCACGCCTCCGCCAATCACGACGAACGCGTCTTCCCAGACCCGTACGCCCTGGACCTCTCGCGCACCCCCAACCCCCACATCTCCTTCGGCGACGGCCCCCACGTCTGCCTGGGCGCCCACTTCGCCCGCCTCCAGTTACGCGCCCTGTACGACGAGGCCTGCCGCACCCTGCCTGCCCCACTCCACCTCGCGGCCCCACCGCGCCGCCTGGTGTCGAACTTCATCAACGGCCTGAAGTCGCTGCCGGTGCGGCTGGCCGACGTCTGACGGCCGCCGGTCCTGACGGCGCACGTCCGGGGACGCCGTCGGGTCAGGCGGTCGCCGCCGTCGCCGCTCGGGCCCGGCGGCGGTAGTTCCCGGGCGCCAGACCGTACTCGCGCTTGAACGCCTTTCCGAAGGCGAACTCGGAGCCGTACCCCGCCTGCGCGGCGACCGTGCTCAGCGGGACGTCCGCCTCCCTCAGCAGCTTCGCCGCGCGGGTCATCCGCCAGTGCTTCAGATACGACAGCGGCGGTTCGCCGACCAGCGTGGCGAACCGCCGGGCGAACGCCGCGCGGGACAGCCCGGCTCGCACGGCGAGCGACTCGACGGTCCACTGCGCCGAAGGATCGTCGTGCATGGCTGCCAGCGCCGGGGCCACCGCCGGGTCGCTGAGCGCGGCGGCCCAGCCCTCGGCGGCGGTGGCCGGCTGGTCCTGCAGCCAGGCCCGCAGGATGTACAGCAGCAAGGAGTCGACCAGGGCGGGCACGATGCCGTCCGAACCGATCTGAGGGTGGTCGAGTTCCGAGCGGAGCAGCTGCACGGCAGCGGCGAGTTCGGGATGACGTCCGTGCCGGGCGGGCAGATGGATCATCGCGGGGAGCTGCCGCACCAGGGCGTGCGGCCGCCCCTGGTCCAGGTGGTAGTTGCCGCAGAGCAGCGAGGTCCGCGGGCCGTCGCCGCCGAGCTGGACCGAGCCGATCGGAGGACCGTTCCGGAACTGGTCCGGCCGGGCCTCCGCCGCCGGTGTGGAGGGGTGGTCGGCCAGGATGTGGCCGCGGCCGTCCCGGAGGAAGACCACGTCACCGGGGCCGAGTGCGACCGGCTCCAAGTGCGGTCCTGTCTGCTCCAGCGGGACCAGCCAGCAGGTGCCGTGCAGCACCACATGGAACCCCGCGCCTGCCACGGACGGCAGCCGAAGGCCCCAGGGGGCGCGGCCGTCGGTACGGATGGACGTCGGGCGTCCGGTCCGCATCGACGCCAACGCCTCGGTGAGGATGTCCATGTGCCCTGCTCCCCCTCCGGCTTCCGTGGACCCAACGGTGTCAGTCCGCCACCGTCAGGACAACCTTTCCCTGCGTACGGCCGGACGCGACCAGCTCGTGGGCCTTGCCGGCCTCTTCCAGCGGGAACGTCTCGGCGACGTGCGGCACGATCCTCCCGGCGTCGACGAGTGCCGCGATCGCTTCGAGCGCCGCGTAGTCCGGCTCGACCGAGACACCGATGAAGCGCAGCCCCGCCTCCTCGACCCGGGCGGCGAGCTCCCTGCTGCGGTGTTCCAGGATGCTGATGAGGGCGCCGCCCGGCCGCAGCACGGCGAGCGAACGGTCGCCCTGGGCGGTGGAGTCGAAGACGATGTCGACGTCCCGGACCGCCTCGGTGAAATCGGTGGTCCGGTAGTCGATCACCTCGTCGGCCCCGAGGCCGGTGACGAACTCGTGCTTGGGGGAGCTCGCCAGCGCGATCACATACGCGCCGCGCGCCTTCGCGATCTGTACGGCGAAGTGGCCGACCCCACCGGCGGCGCGGTGGATCAGGACCCGCTGCCCCGCCGATACCTGTGCCAGGTCGACCAGGCCCTGCCACGCGGTGAGCGCCGCGAGAGGCAGAGCCGCGGCATGGACGTGGTCGACGGACGACGGCTTACGGGCGAGCTGCCGGGAAGGCGCGGCGACGTACTCCGCGTAGCCGCTCGCGGCGCGGGGGAAGAACGGCATCCCGTAGACCTCGTCGCCGACCCGGTACCTGGCGCCGGGCCCGGTCTCCACGACCGTGCCGGAGATGTCCCAGCCGAGGATGAACGGTGGCTCGCCCAGGAGCGGGAACGCGCCCGCCCTGACGGCCACGTCCACCGGGTTGACCGCGCTGGCGCGGACCCGGACCAGCACCTCGCCCCCGAGCGGCTTCGGCCGCTCGGCCTCCACGACCTCCAGCACCTCGGGACCACCGAACGAGTTCTGCACGACAGCACGCATGGCAACGCTCCCTGATTTTCTGCCGGTTGATGGATCCAACCGTAGGAAGCGCGGACGAGACGCGGAATGGCCTTCCGTCTCGCCCGCATGTCCATTCGTCTTGCTTGCGTGTACGCGGGGGATCCGCCCGTCACAGGGATGTCCCGTCCCGGGGTCAGGGTGTGACAGGGGTGGCCCCGGCTGCCGTGACCGGCCGCTCGAAGAACGTCTCCAGGACCACCGTGGCCTGGGTGCCGCTGACGCCCTCGATCGCGTACAGCCGCCGCAGCACGTCCTGAAGCTGCTCGGTCGTCGCCGTGCGCACCTTGACCAGGACGGACGCGCTGCCCGCGATGACATGTGCCTCCTGGATCTCGGGGAGGGCCGCGAACGCCTCGGCCGACTCGCCCATCCAGGCCGCCGATTCGACCATCACGAAGGCGAGCACCCCGCACCCCACGGCCGCCGGGTCGACATCGACGGTGGTGCGGCGGATGACGCCGCGCTCGCGCAGCTTGCGTACGCGTTCGTGGGCGGCGCCCGCCGACAGGCCCACGGCCCGGCCCAGAGCCGCGTAGGACCGGGTGGCGTCCTGCTGGAGCAGCGTCAGCAGCTCACGGTCGATGTCATCCACGTTCTTCATGTGCACACCATATTCCGTCTGGTTCGTACGGTGATACGTTGAATGGCATTCGGTCTCAGGGGAGTGAGGGGGAATCATGTCCGGTGACGTGGTGAACGGGATCTATGAGGTCCTGGACGGCCGGTTCCGCAGCGGGCGGTGCGCCAACGGGGACATGCGACTGGAGAAGCTGTACGGCGACTGCCGCTGGGCCGAGGGCCCGCTCTACGTGCCGGCCTGGCGCCAGGTCGTGTGGAGCGACATCCCCAACGACCGGATGCTGCGCTGGGACGAGGTCACCGGGACCGTCGGCGTCTTCCGCGCGCCCGCGGGACACAGCAATGGCAACACCCTCGATCCGCAGGGCCGGCTGATCACCTGCGAGCAGGGGAACCGCCGCGTCACCCGCACCGAGCACGACGGCTCAGTCACCGTCCTCGCCGACCGTTTCGAGGGCAAGCGGCTCAACAGCCCGAACGACGCGGTCGTCCGCAGCGACGGCACGGTCTTCTTCTCCGACCCCGACTTCGGGATCACCAGCGACTACGAGGGGCGTCGCGCGCAGAGCGAGATCGGCTCCTGCAACGTGTACCGGGTGGACCCGGCCACGGGCGAAGTGCGTCTGGCCGCTGACGGGTTACGCGGCCCGAACGGGCTGGTCCTCTCCCCCGACGAGCAGCAGCTGTACGTCTCCGACACCCGGCTCAACCAGGTCCGGGTCTTCGACGTCGACGAGCGCGGCGACCTGTCCGACGGCAAGGTCTTCGCCGAGTGCCGGCCCGGCAACGGCGTCTTCGACAACATCCGCTTCGACGACGAGGGCCGCCTCTGGGTGGCGGCGTGCGACGACGGCATCCACTGCTACGACCCGGACGGCACCCTGATCGGCCGCATTCTGGTTCCCGAGACGGTCTCCAACATCGCCTTCGGCGGCCCCAAGAACAACCGGCTCTTCATCACAGCCACGATGTCCCTGTACTCGGCGGTCGTGGCGGTGACGGGGGCGCCCCGGATCAGGCGCTGAGACCTGCCGCGGGTCTCCCTCACCGATCCCGCCCGACCGGGCCCGTCCCGTACGCGATGATGACGAGCTGGACCCGGTCGCGGGCGTCGAGGCGGTACGCGAGACCGCCGGGCAGCCGACCGGCGGGGGCCCATGCCACCGAAAGGCCCTGACTGCGGGCCCGAACGAGGGCGGGCGGTCCGGATCGCGGTCCCCGTCGAGCGTCCTGCTTCCGGGGCCGTATCCGCTGGTGCCCGGGTGAGGGCGCCTGGTAGGCATGGCCCGTGCATGTCGACAGCGTCCCGATGCCGCCGGCCGTCCGGGCCAGGCCCCGTGATACCCGTGGCTATCCCGTTCCCGCGATCACTCCGTGGGAAGGGGACGAGCCCCAGTTCGCCCTCACCGACTACGGGCGGAGCGCGGACTGCGCGCACGGACGGCTGTGCTCGCCCGGAGTGACGGTCGTCGAGGTGGACTCCGCGGAACCGGACGGATCGCAGGCGGTGAGGAGCATCGCACTGCTGGTGCTGATCAGGGTGATCGCGGCGAGACGACTGCGTCAACACCAGTGCGTTAGGGCTGTGACCTGCGGCGCAACTCTCCCGAAGAGGGGTGCCGGGACCGGGAAGCGAGTCCGTTCTCCATGAACGTGAT
>NZ_JBSFYR010000132.1:0-14976 GCF_053599875.1 Streptomyces sp. NPDC005151
CGCCGAGTACGAAGCCACCTACTACCTCCAGAACCAGCCAAAACCGCTGGTCACAGCCACAACTTAGAGTCTCTACCGAACCCGGAACGATTCAGCTTGTCTCGTAAGCCATTACCCAACCACCTGGTCCGGCAGCACATGGCGGTCATCCGAGATGATCTGCACTGCACCTCGGTCAGCCTTTTCGGCACCGACATCAGCCGGCTGAGCGAGGCTGCCGACGCAGCCTTGGACCTTGGGCTGCATGTCTGGCTGCAGCCCCGGCTCATCGAGGCCGGGCCGGACGAAATGCTGGAGCACCTCACGGCCGCTGCCGAGGCTGCCGAGCAGTTGCGACGACAGTACGGCCGAGTCGGCCTCAACGTGGGCTGCGAGCTGACAATCTTCGGCTCCGGCATCATCCCCGGGGACACTCACGCGGACAGATCTGCCAAGTTGGCCTCCGCGGAGTGGTGGCCACGCTTCCCGGAGTTCAACAAACAGCTGAACGACGTACTCGGCCGCGCTCACGAGGCCGCTCGGGCACACTTCGGTGGACGCCTGACCTATGGCGCGGGCCTGTGGGAGGAAGTGGACTGGGCCCACTTCGACATGGTCGGGCTGAACTATTACCGAATGGCCTACAACGACGCCGACTACGTCACCAATCTCAGGCGATTCCACAGGCACGACAAGCCCATCGTGGTCACCGAGTTCGGATGCTGTGCCTTCGATGGCGCCGCCGAGATGGGCCCAGCCGGCTACGGCATCATCGACTGGACGGCGGACCCTCCCACGTTGGCCGGCACGTTCACCCGCAATGAGCAGGTGCAGGCGGACTACCTGTCACAGCAGCTGGGCGTGTTCGCAGCGGAGGGCATCCACGGCGCCTATGCATTCGAGTTCATCGCGCCGAAGCCCTACTCTCCTGATCCGCGCTACGACTTGGACATGGCCAGCTTCGGTGTGGTCAAGGCCGTCGAGGACGGCTGGGAGCCGAAGAAAGCGTTCGATGAACTGGCCAGGCTCTACAGCACCCGCTGAGCCCGCCCCACGCCGGCGGCTGAAGGGAATAGTGCACGGTCGGAATAACCCCCTCCCGCCAGTAGTACGAGACCTCCGACGGGACTGCGCACGGATGGAGACCGCCGCGGATGGCCGCCCCGCTACAAGATCCACGGACGGGTCTACAAGGACCGCAAGGTCACCGGCGAGGAGGCCGACTGGGTGGTGCTCGATCTCGTGCACCGGGCCGTGGAGAACCTGCTGGAACTCAACGACGACCCCACGCACCTCTTCGGCTACTCCGCTCCCAACGGCAAGCTGGGACTGGTCGGCCACATACCCCAGCGGCTGAACGACTTCCGGAACCACCTCAATGAGCTCTTCAGTAACGAGACAGGCCCGTCCCGGCGCCCGCCGTTACCGGCACCGCCGATCCCGGCCCCGAGGAAGAAGACACGGAGGCCCTCGGCGACACCGAGACGACACCGGCCGTGCCGATGGCCTGGCGCTTTGACACACTGCAGTTCCGCCGGATTGTCTCCGCTTAGTTTCCGTGTGGCGATTGACTCCAACTGGGTTGTTGGCCTGGGAGTTTGGGCTTTGCGCTCGGTCGTGTGGTGTTCCTACTGTCAGCGTTCATGATCCTGAACTTCTTCTCGTCCCGGGGCTGGCAGTCCTGGGACATCGAGTACCGGCCGTTGATCCCCGAGGGGATGCCCGTGCTCATCGACGATGACCTGCGCTTCGAGGACGGCCCGGCTGTGCCGCGTCCGACGGCGGTGGTGAACCGGTGGCTGCGTGAGCTCCCGGCCAGCGGAGCACCGGCGCCGAGCTCGTGGGAGAACTACGCGCGGGTGGTCAAGGAGTGGATGGAGTTCCTGGCCGAGCACGGGGTGGAGTTGTTCGACTCGCGGGTACGGCTGAAGGTCGCATTGAGCCGGTACGCCGAGCATCGGGCGGCGGGTCCGTTGAAGGCCCGGTTCGCGGCGACGACGTGGGGCCAGCACATGAGCATCCTGTCGCTGTTCTACCGGTGGGCAATCAGCGAGGAGTACGCGACGGCCGAGCCGTTCACCTACCGGGCCGCGCGGGCTCTGTTCGCCGGGACCGGCCGCGAGGTGAAGGTGAATCTGGCGGTCCGCCGCACTCCGAAGCCGCACGTGACGATCAAGTACCTGGAGCCGGATTTCACCGAACTGTTCCGCAAGGGCCTGCGCGGGCTCGTGCCGGATGGCTCGCAGGACACCGGTTTCCACGGGCGGGAACTGACCCGCAACGCGGCGGTCGGGGATCACGCGCTGGCCACCGGGATGCGGCTGCAGGAGTTCACCTACCTGCTGCCCTGGGAGGTCCCCGCCCTGCCGCCGGAGCCGACCGCGGTTCCCATCCCGTTCGCGGTGCCGGCCGGGATCACCAAGGGCAAGAAGTTCCGCACCACGTGGACCTCTTACGAGGCCCTGGCCGGGCTGCACGACTATCTCGAACTGGACAGGGCCGCCACGGCGGAGGGATCACTCTGGCAGCCGCCACGGCGTTGGGGCGAACCGCTGCTGGTGAGCGAGCCCGATGCCCGGGGAGGGCTGATCAACGGGGTACGGCGTCCCTGGGAGTCGCTGACTCCGGCAGAGCGGCGTCGTCTGGTCGCCCCGGAGGGCGGTTCGTGCCTGCTGGCGGTGAAGAACGGCGGCGGCCCGTTCACGGCCTGGGCCACGGTCTTCGAGCGCACATCCGACCGGATCCGGGCCCGCTTCGAGCCCCGCTTCCCGCACGTCTGGCCCCACCGATGTCGCCACACCTTCTCCATGAGAACCCTCGAATACCTGGTCACCGGGCACTACCGGCAGGCCGCGAAGCTCGTGCGGGACACCGATGCCGACGCCGCTCTGGTCTTCTACCTGAGCAAGGCGGACCCGCTGCTGGTGCTTCGTGATCTTCTAGGCCATTCCACCGTCCTGACCACGGAAAAGTACCTCCGCCGCCTGGACACGACCCGCATCTACCGGGAGGCATACGAGGGGGCCGGCGCCGCTGCCGGGCTGACCGAGGACGCAGCCTCCGAGCGAGAAGCCGCGGCCGAGTTCGACGATGACATGACGGGGGCGGTCTGATGCCCGCGACGGTACTTACGGATCCTCCGGGCATCCGGTGCATGTTCAGCGACGGCTCCACAGCGGAATTCAGGCTGGAGGGGCTGCCCTGCCCGCAGTTGGTCAGTGATCTGCTGACCGGGCTGGTCGAACTGATCCACCCGCACGGCAGTCTCGACTCGGCGAACTCGGTCGACCTTTGCCTTCCCCCGATTCGGAACCTCGCCCAGGGGCTGTCAGCGAATGGGTTCAGCGGTGGGGCCGCGGAACTGGGACGCGGCGTGTTGATCGAATACTGGATGGCGACCCGCAAGTTCCGCTGGGAGGCGTTCATCCGGAGAATGCTCAGGGGCTACGACACCGCTACGGACCGCCTCGATCCCGGAGTGCGGGAGCTGCTGACCGGCCGCGCCTACACCCAAGGTCCGCCTCGACAGGCACTACCTCCGTATTCGGAGACCGAATGGGACCGCCTCACGACGCTCTGCACGACGATCGTCAGCGAGTCGTACGCCACCCACCGGCAGGCACTGACGGCCGCGGCCCGGGGAAGGACCCCCACGGTTGAGGAGTGGACCAGCGACAATCTCGTCTGGTTGCTGGCCCGGCTGGGCCCCGTGGGGACGCCGGGCGTCGCCGAGCATCTGGGATGTTCCCTCAACGCGGTGCAGAAACGGGGTGGGGTCCCGGCCGCGAGTGCCGCAGCGTTCCCGCACCTGACCGTGGTGGTCGCCTACCGACTGCTGTTCGGCATCTACTCCGGCATCGTGCCCGACGGTATCGACGACCTGGGCGTCGAGGACATCGACTGGGCCGGGGACTCCACGATCTTGCTCTCCTACATCAAGGGCCGCACCGCGGGCGAGAGCGCGAACCTGCCGAAGAGGGCAGTTCGGCTGCTGGAACAGTGGCTGGCCCACTCATCGCTGCTGCGAAGTCACGCCGATGTCGAGACAGCGCGTCAGATGTGGCTGGGCGTCACCCGGCCCGGAACCGCAGGAATATTCAGCGGCACGATCCACCGCAACACCGTCAAAGCCTGGACTCTTCAGCGCGGGCTGACCGGCGATGACGGCAAACCGCTGAAGATCCACCGGGGAAGAATCCGTACGACGCATCTGGCGATGCGCGACCGTCGGGCCTGGAGCGGACAGGGACGGGCGACCATCGACCCGAACCACAGTCCCCAGGTGGAGGGCGACCACTATCTGACCGCCGCGACGCCATCCCAGCAGCGGGCGGTGGAGGCGCTCGTCGAGGATGCTCAGCACGACCTGCTGCGAAGAGCCCATCCTCCGGCTGTGATCACAGACGAAGACGCCGCTGCCCTGGCTCGGGACTACCCGCAGCTGGTCAACGGCCTCCAGCTCAACGACACCGTGCTCGCCGAGCTGATCGGCGGGGAACGCGACGTGTTCACCGCGGCCTGCGCTGACCAGCTGTCCGGGCTGCACGGCCCCAAGGGCAAGCCGTGTCCGGCCCGGCCGTGGGTGTGTCTGCTCTGCCCTCTGGCGGTGTTCGCGCCTCGCCATGCCTCCAGCCTCCTGAGGCTGAAGGCGTTCTTCTCCCGGCAGTGGCAGCAGATGCCCGCCGCCCAGTTCATGGCCGTGTTCGGCCCGTACTCGCAGCGGATCGGCCAGGTCCTGGACCGATTCGACCCGGCCGTGCTGGCGGATGCTGCCACGGCGGTCGGCAACCATGACGACGAGCTGCCGCTGCGGCCCGAGGAGGCGACAGGATGACCATCCTGCACGCGTTCACCAACCTCATCACGGCCCCGGTTTCAGTGTTCGCCGGCGCCGATATCTGCCGCGAAGCCGGTCTCACCCTGCCCGACGCAGTGCGTCGGCCCGTCTTCGAGGACGATCTGTGGGATCTGGCAGAGGTCGTCGGTCTTCCGATCTCGCTGGCACTTCGGCACCGGCGTTTCAACTTCGCCGTCATCGGTGACCCTCGTTGGCAGCTGGTCGCGAAGGAGCTGGTCATGGCCCTCCTCGCTCCGCACCACAATGCGGTGGCATCGCTTGCGCGGGCCTACAGGACCCCGCTGCACGTCAGTACCAGTCACGGCCGGCTCGCCGAACTCATCCGCTTCATGAAGTGGCTTACCGCACGCGGTGTGACCAGCCTCGAAGATCTGAACAGCATCGACTGCGACGCCTACCTGGCCCATCGCCGCTACGAGCGGGACGAGAACGACGTCGTCGTCGGTGAGCGAAGCACGGGCACTCGCCAGATCGCCGCAATGATCGTGACCGACCTGCTCAACTATCGGGACCTCTTCGCCGCCGACCGCGTCCCGGCGGACCTGCGGCTCTGGGGCGGAGCCACACCCTCAGCGATCGCCGAAAACAACAACCGCGGCGCGCAGAATAAGACCCCGCCAGCCTCTGACGAGGTGCTCCAGCCGGCGCTGGCCGCAGCCCTGCAGCTGGTGCACGTGATCGGCCCGCACGTCGTGGAACTCGCCGGCCAGGTCCGTCTCGCCGACCGAAACTGGTCGACCAAGACCGATGACCTCAAGTCGGCAACCCGGGTCCCGCTCGCGGAGATCACCCGAGTGCTGGCCGACTACGAACATGCCGGTGAGCCGCTGCCGTTGCTGCGGCAGCACCATATCCAGGACAGGTTCGACGCAGGTTGGGCAGCCGAAGACCCGCTGGCCCCGATCGCCTTCAGCGTCCTGGCCCGCCAGGCCGGGTTCCGGCAGTTCCACACCTCATGGCTACCGATCCTACGAGGACCGGTCGAGGCGACGTTGAAATCTGTCGGCGCGGAACGGCCCTTCGGTAGAGCAGCCACCCACGTTGAGAGGGCCGACGGCAACGGCACTCTTCCCTGGACGCTCTCGCTGCATCGGGAAGAAGCGATCGCCCTGATCGGCGTTGTTCGGACCGCGGCTATCCTCACGCTGTCGGCGGTCACCGGGATGCGCGCGAGTGAGCTCATGGAATTGCAGGTCGGCTGCAGACGTCCGCCGGAAGAGTACGGGCCCGACCTGGTCCGCTACCGGCTGGCCGGCAAGCTCATCAAGGGCCAACCCCTCGGCGGAGTTCACGACGAATGGGTCGTGATCCACGATGCCTACCAGGCGGCCGCTCTTGCCGAGCAACTTCACAACGCCCCAGAGGCCGGAACCCCGCTACTGGGCCGGTTTCACTTCAACTCCCGCTATCAGTGGTTCCGTAATTGGGTGAACGGCCCACACGGGCAGCGCCTCGGGCTCGCCCCGATCCCCAACGAACGTCTGACGCTGAGGATGCTGCGCAGAAAGCTGGCGATCGAGATTGCTTACCGACCAGGTGGTCTCCTGGCGACCAAGATTTACCTACACCATGTGAGTACAGCAACTACGGAAGGTTACGCTTCGCGCCCTGGTGGCGCCCAAGCCGAGTTGTTGGCTGAGGTCAACGACCAAGAACAGCAACGCAATCTGGAACTGGTCCTGGCTGAGTTCCGCAACTACCAGCAAGGCATCCTCCCGGCGGGTCCCGGCGCCCGCAGCCTCACCGAGTTCTTCGCCAGCATCGACGAGAAGCTTGAGTCGTCAGCAGCGGCTCCGAAGATTCAGCGCAGCGACCGCGACGTGCTCAACCTGCTGACCAAGCGCGCCACGGTCCTCCACCTCGGCCCGGCGAACTACTGCTGGTTCAACGACCCGTCCCGGGCGCTCTGCCTGAAGCTGGCCGGCACCCCCACCGCCGACCGTCCGCTGATCGGGATGTGTGACTCCGCCCGCTGCCCGCAGGCCACCCATCACCCCTGTCACCGCCCTGTCTGGGCCGAGCACGCCGAACGCACCGAGATCTTCCTTGGCCAACTCGGCACCACACGCAAGACCGAACGCACCCGACTCCAGGCCGACTACGACCGGGCCCTCCGGGTCGTCGCCGAAATCGACGCCACCAGCACCACGGACGAGGAATCCGCATGAGAATCTCCGTAGCCCAGCGGACCGAGAACGAGAACCGCATCCGAGCCGCCATGGACCGACTCCTGCGAGGCGAGATGCCGCCCGGCGGAAAGTGCGACATCAAGACCCTCGCCAACGAGGCGGCCGTCGACCGCACCGCGTTCTACGGCACTCGCCCATACGCGCACCTCCGCGCCGAGTTCGAACGACGCCTCCAGGCGCTTCAAGACGTTGGTGAGATCCCCGACCCTCGCGAGGCCCAGATCACCCGGCTCAAGGCAGAGATCACCAAGCTCCGGGAACGGCTGGCCCAGTCAGAGCAGACGGTCGAAGAACTCACCGACTTCCGCGGCCAGGCCCTGGCCCGGCTCGCTGCCCAGCACGAGGAGATCGTCCGGCTCCGCGAAGCGACCGCCGGGGAATCCAAGGTCAGGCGCCTTCCAACGCCGCGAACCACCGTCATCGGCTCCTGCAGCTGATGTTTGCCCTGAACCGCGGCGACCCGCATCGCCGATCATCCGGCCGCTGGCTCGCCCGCACCGCTGCCGGATCCGGACTCCAGATATCGGCGCAGAGCCTCCCGCCCTCCCGGAACGAAGAGCCATTCATCAGCGACTTCAAGCAGTTCGTCCACTGTCATCCAGTCCTGCCAGTCGATCTCACCCGGGTCCGGCACCAGAGCCTCCGACACGACGGCCTCATGCACCCCGAACCAGACGGGGCTAATCCCTGCCCGGCAAAGGAACTTGAACAGGAACCGCACCGGCACACGAACGCCCAGCTCTTCAGTCAGCTCGCGGACTGCCGCCTGCTCATACGACTCGCCCACGTTCACGGCGCCGCCGACCATCACGTCGTAGTAGCCCGGGAACCGGGACATCGTCTCGGCCCGTCGAAGCACCAAGATCCGCCCCTCGCGATCACGACAGATCGTCGTTGCAATGCGATGCGGCCAGTTCGCACGCACCGCCTCATCTCGGTCGACGACTCCCAGCACGCGGTCATGCTCATCGACATGCTCAACCAGTTCACTCACGGAGGCACGATCTCAGCTCCCACTGACAACCCTGCCCGACAAGCACCCGAGGCAAGTGATCCGCACCACAGGACATCCCGCGGAATGCAACACGCTCGACGATCGGCGTCGCGAACGGTGCCTCGAAGAGCGACCTGCTCAATCGCCACACGAGGTCATCCGCACACGGTCTCTGCGGACACAAGCCGGACGCTGGCCTGGCACATCGCGAACCAGCCCTTCGGGATGGTGGCAGGAACCCGGCAGTACAAGCACGCCAGCTTCGCGATCTTCGAAGGGTACGCAGGGACTTCGGCGTCCGGTTTCGCCGACGAGGTCACAGCCGACAAGGCCACAGCCAAGCTCGACTACGTCGAAGATCTCTACCACGACTGGAACGAGGGAGGACAGTCCGCCGGCGGCGCCGCCCAACGCATCGAGGCCGAGTTTGACCGCATCCGGGCAGAACTTGGCGACCTGCCCGGTACGGCCGCGAGCCCCGAGCGTCTGCGAACGATGCTGCGGCACCTGACCCGCACCCTGCACCCGGGCGTCCTCAACGACTGCTTCCACCAACCAGCCACAGCCTTGTGCGAGAAGCGATCCAAAGGGCTGGGCCGTCCGCTGCCGATGCTGAACATGTGCCTGACCTGCCCGAACTCGCACCGATCGTCGGTCCACCTACCCCGGCTCAACCAGGCTCGCGACAGCGCGGTCAACGAATTCGGCGACGCGACGGATCTGCCGGGTCACCAGCAGAGCGCCATGCGCCATTTCATCGCCACGCTCGACTCGCTGATCGACGAACTCCAACAGACGAGAGGGCCAAAGACACGCTGATGACCAACCTGCAGAGGACACACTTCGCCTTCGCCCAGCTCAGCCGCGAGAACAGCCTGACCGACACGGACCGGGCCATCATGCGAGCGTTCGAGCAGCTGATGGACGGCCGCCCGGAGATTTCTGACGGCTCGGTCACCGTGGTGAACATCGCCGCCGAGACCGGCATCTCCCGAGCCTCGTACTACCGATCGCCCGTCGCAGCGGCCGTCAAGGAGATCCAGGCCGCCCCCGCCACCAAACGCCCAGAGATCGACGAACTCAAGGGGGTGCAGATCCAATGAGGGTTCTGGCGATCACGCCGCTGGTATGAGGGTGTCGCGGTAGCGGGCCTGGTGGTTGCGCGTGAACTCCTGTGTCTCGTGCCAGGCCCAGTAGGTGTCGAAGTCGCCGTTGCTGCGCAGAGCACGGAGTTTCAGGACGGCTTCGGCGCCGGCCAGGCCCCAGCGGGCTCCGGTGATGTCGAGGCGGTCTTTGACCAGGTGGCGGCACGCCCCCTCGATGATCCCGGTGGCGATCGGGAAGCCTTCGGTCAGCGCGGTGTCGTAGCGCAGGTAGGCGGCCTTGTTCTTCAGGTAGCCGACGGCGTCGTCGACGCCCTTGCGTGAGCCGGGCCGCAGCCCGGCGTCGTCGGCGGCGGTGCTGATCGAGGCCGCGGCCTGCTCGGAGCCTCCGGTCAGGATGGTGCGGGCGTGTACGGCGACCCATGCCTCGGCCGTGCGGTCGCCGGCCGGGTGCAGGCAGTGCGCGGCACCCCACAGATATTCGAGCACGTGGATGATGTCGATGACGATGTGCACGGTGACGTTCCGGCGTGCTGCCTCGGCTTGGATGAGGTCGAGCTGGTGCCGGGCGCCGTCGACCAGCACGACCCAGGTCCGGCGGTGCCCGGGGTCGCGGGCTTCGGCCTGGTCGAACACCGCGGCGATGACCTGCTCGGCGGTGTCGTTCACCGAGCCGCACAACCACTTGGACCTGGCTTTCGGGCCCGGACGACGCTCCTTCACGGCGTCGGCGGGGTCGGCGGGGTCGGCGATGATGTCGTCGACCCCGCGGACGGCGGGGTCGACGTCGTAGACGGTGCCCAGGGTGGCCATCCGTTTGCGGCCGTGTTTCTCCCCGGGCGCGAGCCTGGTCGCCATCTTGTTGCCGCTCTTGGCCGCGGCGGCCTTCGCCGTGGCTTCGCGCAGCGCCTCGGGCCTTATCACCACGCCCTTGCCATCGGTGGACAGCACCAGCAGCGTGGCGTCGGTGCACGGCTCGGGCACCAGGGCCTGGTAGAAAGCGTCGATGTCGGCCGCGGCGGCCACAGCGAGTTCCTGGACCTGCCGGTGGCCGATCCCGGCGCCGGTCAGCGCGTTGACGCGGTCGACCGCCTCCGCGAAGGAGCCGCGGGTGGACTCGGTGGCGGCGATCCGGGCCAGCCCATGGCTGTGCATCCCGGCCGGCATGTTCAGTGCGGCGTCAGCCAGGTGCAGATCCGCCGAGCCGGTGGCCCGGTAGGCGATCCGGGTCGTTGTGACCTTCCCGAACACCGTGGCCAGGATCCGCCTCCGGCCCCGCTCGATCCGGGTGCGCTCGACACCGGCCGCATCGACCACCTGCCCCGCCCGTTGCTCGCGCACCGCGCGCAGATCCAGATGGTCCTGGAACAGCTGCCGGGTCACCTCACGCATCCGCGCCGCGAGCAGGTCCTCCAGCCCCGAATGCGTCAACGCGGCGGCGTCCGGCGACGTCAGATCCGCGGCGACCTGCTCGAACAGGCCGCGGGAGGCGGCGAACGCGGCCTCGGCCACCGCCAGACCCCCGGTCTCCAGGACGGCGCTCACCAGCCCAACTCCCGTCCGTCCACCCTGAACAGCCCGGGCGCGGTCTCCACCAGGATCCCCCGCTCCACCAGGCGCTTCAGCTTCGAGCGCATGCCCTCCACATGACGGGCCTCGGTCTCCAGCCCCAGCTCCACGCACACGTCCTTGCACCGCCACGCCGATCCCGACGTCGCGAACAACGCGATGATCCGCTGGTAATCCGGCGACATCACCGTCACATCGCCCACGGCCTCGGCGGCCAGCAGCGCCGCGGCCACATCGACCGGCCCGGACCCCGCCGGCACAGCCGCATCACGCGCGGCTACCGGACCGTCGGCCAGCACCTGCTTCACCGTCTCCCGCGTGATCTGCAGCCGGGACAGTTCGGCTTCCGCCTGGGACACCGCTTCGGAAAGCTCTGCGATCTGCTTACGCAACTCCGCGACCTTGCCCCGGCATTCACTCTCTCTGGCATCCAACGCGGCCATCAACGACGGCACCACACCACCCCGCCTCACCCGGTGCCCGCACCCACGGCCGGCTCACCTCGCCGACGGTAAAGACCGCCCCACACCGACACATCCCGAACCCCTGCTAATCACCCCAACGAGGCACCCTCACAAGATGTGCACCCAACTCAAGGCCGAAGCAGCCCGCTTGCGCAAGGAACTACGCACGCTACGCCGCCAGAAGGCCGAGGAGACAGGCGAACTCAGGAAAACGGTCGCCACCTACGCGAACCACATTCAAGTTCTGACCCTGCGGAACGCGGAGCTGGAGGGTGAAACCGCAGTCCTGCGTGGGCAGATCGAGGAATCAGTTAGAGGCACGGTCCGGTCCATCCCTCCGTACCTTGAGCCCTGAGGTCGGTCCATCAGCTCGCACGCACGCACTGGACACCCATCCGCCCCCACCAACCCGACGTCCTGCGCCGCAGCCGCGCGCGGAGGACCACGACGCCCCTGCGGCCGCTGCGTTGTCCTCGGCGGCGCTGGCCAAGCGGCTCCTGGACGAGCACGATCTGGGCGAGGGCTACAGCCGCAAGCCGGAGAGCACCAAGCGGCACGACGACGTCACCGTGATTGGCCGCCCGGCACTGGCCGAGCTCGGCGAGGCCGCGGCCGGCGCGGCCCGGCATCGTCACCCGCTGCGGCCGGGGCGGTTGAGGAACGGCGAAGCCGGCCTCCGCGGTTGCCGGGGCCGGCTGGTGTGGTGGTGTGTCAGGCGGTCTCGGTGAGCGCCTTGCAACGGGGCGGCAGTGCGCGTGCGGTCACGGCGAAGGCCAGGGCGGTGAACGCGGCGGTGGTCAGGAAGGCTGCGCGGGCACCGGGTACGAACGCGCGAACGCGCCGGGACGGCGCCTGCGCAGTACACCGACACGATCCCACAGCGACATGCCGCGACATGCCCCGGCCGGGCTCTGCCGGATGGCCGGCCCCGAGATCACCCGGATCGAACGTGGGCTGACCGACAACGTCTCGCCCTGCCGCAAGAGCGTCCTTGGGCGGCAGGCCCGGGCCGGCCCGGAAGCAACCGGCAAACACCCCGCCCCTCACCGGCTACGGACCGACGGCAGGCCGAACGATTCGGCCGCTTCCTGCTCGACGAGTGGGCCCTGGCCGCGGCCCCGCACCAGCAGCACCGAACGAACAGCGGCCCTGGCGGACTTCCTCGACACCTGCAACCGCCGCCACACCGCGCTCGCGGGCCGGCTGCCCATCACCCGCATCAACAACCGTGCGGGTCAATGCATCTGGGCCGGCCCCGTCTGCGGGGTGCTGATCCGGCACGCCTCGAAGCCGGCCCGCACACAACTGCGCTCGGGCTGCCCGTGGGGCGCTCGAGCACCATCGGCTGCCTCCACCACAACAGTACTGAGCACCGACCGGCGGGGGTGCGCCGGCACTTCGGCGCGGCTCCTCCTGGAAGCGGCGCGGGACCGGGCCGCCTCGACCGCGGCCGCAATGCTCCGGTGCGCCGCGGAGTCGGGATGTGCTGTTGGTGGCTGCGGGAACGCTGCCACCAGCAGGCCGGTCACGAACACTGCCCCTGCAGTGGTCCGCCCGGTCGGCCTGCTTCGAGGGCTGACCGCCCAGGGCTGACCGAGCAACCTGGGGGCGGGCCCGCAAGGCCGGGCCCCGGGCATGCTCTGGCCGGGTTCGGCCGCACCACCGACACGTCCGGTCAGTAGGCCGAGTTGACGTGGTCGATGGAGCCGTAGCGGTGGGCGGCGTAGTTGGCGGCGGCGGTGATATTGGCGACCGGGTCGTAGATGTTCTTGGAGGTGCCGCCCACGTGGTACGTGTTGAACGTGGGGTCGATGACCTGGAGCAGGCCCTTGGACGGGATGCCCTTGGTGGCGTTGGAGTCCCAGTTGTTGATGGCGCTGGGGTTGCCGGAGGACTCGCGCATCAGGTTGCGGTGGATCCCCTCGTAGGTGCCCGGGATGCCCTTCGCATGCATGACCTTCAGCGACTCCTTGATCCAGGTGTCGACGTTGCCGCCGCCGGACTGGGCGGGGGTGGCGGCCGAGGCTGCCGGGGCGCCTGCGACGGTGCCGGCCACGACCGCGGCACCGGCGGCGAACATGCCCAGCGAGATCTTCTTGGTCCTGGTCATGCGGGCGAACTTCGTGGACATCGCGTTGAACTGCATTCGGTAATTCCTCTTCCGTCGTGGGGCGATGCCAAGAATTGTTAATCGAGAAGAAAACCCGGGTCAATGCCCCCTCTTTACTAATGGGATTCGTACTGGGTGCCGGAAATAATCGGGGAAGCGCCGTCAAGGCTGCGGATCAGGTACCGGCGTGTCTACTATCCGGCTTCGGAGTGACGCCCGTCACGTGGTCCACTCCACACGGCAAATGCCGCGAATCGGTACAAGGGTGGCGCGGGTCACGTGGCCTGCGTCATATAAAGGGCGCCCTATTCGCTCACCGTAATGCTGAATAAACATGCTGTATTGGCGGCGGGGTGGCGATTATCGGCACGCATCGGCAAGGAATCCTGACCGGTGGCCGGCGCGTGACCGGTCCGGCGGCGGCACGCGACGGCGACACATGCCGGCGGCGGCATGCGGCGCGTACCCCCGCCGTGCAGCATTCGCCTTCTTCGAGGGCAGTCACGACTGCGCCGCACGGTCTTCCACCACGGAATCCTCCTGGTCCGCGGAACCGCGGGGGCTTGGGGCCTGTGGCGCACGGTGGTGGGGAAGACGGTCCGGGACCTCGAAGAGGTCGCCACCGCGCGCCGCGACCGCACGGCCCCGAGGCGGCGCCCTGACACCCGCCCATGGGGTGTCGGCGGCCGGTGTCATGCTCGCGCCGGCCATTGCGCTCGCAGTGTTCAAACGGGGGCTGCGGTGCCTGGCGAACGATGGTCCATCCGGCCCCCGGCCGGCTTCGATGCTGCATCGGCGCGCCACTGGCCTCGGCGGGTACCGTGCCTGCCGCTGCACCTGCGAGCACTGCCCGTACGAGAGTCTGCCGCCGCTTGACTCCAGCCGGTTCGCGGGCGCCTTTCAATGGCCCGGTGATGCCGGCGGCCTTGTCCCGGAACAGGACACGAAGCTCAACGGTGTGGCGGGGGATCCGGCGGCCAGGGGCCTGACGCTGCCGCAGGACTTCGTCACGTTCCGGACCGGCGCGCATGTACGCGCATATATACGCCCCGCCCGGCGCTGTGGCGGTCGTCGGCCGCAGTCCGTAAGAGATCGCGGCATTCCGCCGTCCTCGGCGCGCCGCAGCGCTTCCCGGTGGTGGCCCCGCCGGCGACGCCGCCGATGACCCGTGCGCCACCCCCCGGCGGATCCCCGGCACTGCCGGCCGCGCTCTTTGACGAGCCCGCGTCCGCGCAGTCCCGCTTCGCGCCGAGCGGATTTTCCCGGCCGGGCGGGATGTTTGCCGGTCCACCCTCGAAGCAGCGAAGGAGCAGGTCGTGTGACTGCCCGGCGCCCTTGGACGTGGGCGGGCCGGCCGTGGGCCGTCCAGGGCCGGCCCGCATCCGGTTGCACGCTCCCTGGGCGTGGGGGAGTCCCTCGAACTGGTCGTACTCCCCGCGGCCGGGCTGCCGGATGCCTTCGGTCCGGGCTCCGCCGACGTCGGCCCCGGAGCCGATCTGCGACCCGGCGTTCGCCATGCCCCCGGTGGCCGGCCACGAAGCGCCGCTGGGGATCGCCGTCTCTTTCGAGCCCGCACGTGCGGGCTGCCGGGCCGCGGCCGCATCGGCGGAGCAACAGGGGTGTGGTGGGTCGCTGTGGCGGCCGGGGCGGTGGGTGGATGGCGATGAGGGCTGTTCAGGGCGGTGGGGGTGAGGTTCTGGGTGTGCTGGA
>NZ_JBSFYR010000133.1:0-14815 GCF_053599875.1 Streptomyces sp. NPDC005151
GCGCACTATCTCCGCAAGGAGTTCCCCGACCACATCCGCAAGTACCTGTGGGGCGACCACCTCTGGTCACCCTCGTACTTCGCCGCCTCCTGCGGCGGCGCCCCGCTGGCGATGGTCAAGGAGTACATCGAGAACCAGAAGCAACCCGACTGAGCGCGGCACCGTGGTGGAAGCATTCCGGAGCGATACGGCGGCGCTCCGCGCCGCCCGACTCACGATGCAATTCCCCCCGAGCCCTGAAGGGCCGGGGTTCCTTGCAAGATCATGCTGAAGTTCCTCGCAGACCTCAGCGAGGGTCAGCATTCCTCGGCCTTCGACCGCCCCGGGTCTATGTCGCCGGTCAGACGCGACTGGCTGTGGCGAGCATACCGAGGGAGGCATGCCACAGCCTGGTGGCGGCGTCGGAGGTACTCGCGGCAGGGCCCGTTGCTGTAGGCCTTGTCCGCCGTGAGGCTGTCCGGCTTCTTGCGGGGCCTGCCCACCCCCGGCCGGGGAACGCGGATCTTGTGGTCGATGCCGGCGGATCGATGGCGTCAGGAGGCCGTCCATCGCGGTCCGCCGACGCCCCCGGCAACACCCCTGACGGGAGACGGCCCCGAATCCGGGCTCGGATCTGCCGGTGTCGGCCGGTGGGGGGACGATGGACACACTGAAAGGTATGCACGGGAGCCAGGGCGGCGAGGCGGTTCGCGCGGGCGGTGTGATGGACCTCTGAGGGGAAGGAGGGTCCGGCCGTGACTGAGGCCGACGGCCTGCTGGGCGACACTGCCCCGGGCACGGCTGATCCTTCGGCCGCTCCGGGCGGGCTGCTCGATGTGCTGGGTGTGGCTGCGGTGGTCCTGAACGCCGAGGGCCGGATCGCTCTGTGGAGCCCGCAGGCCGAGGAACTGTTCGGCTACACCGCCGGGGAGGCACTGGGCCGCAGCGCGATGTACCTGCTCATCGAGGAACGGCATCGGGAGCGGGTGATGTCCCTGTTCGCGCAGGTCATGGCGGGCTGCGGGGCTTGGGCCGGGGTATTCCCGGTGCGCCACAAGGACGGCAGCACCCGGCTGGCCGAATTCCGCAACATGCGTCTTGAGGACGAGCACGGCCACCTCTACGCACTGGGCATCGCTTCCGACCACGCCACGCTGCAACGCGTGGAGCGGGATCTGGCCTTGTCTGTGCGATTGGTGTCGCAATCCCCGATGGGCCTTGCGGTCATGGACACCGACCTGCGGTACGTGCTGGTCAACCCGGCGCTGGAGCGCATCAACGGCCTGCCCGCCGAGCAGCACCTGGGCCGGCGCGTCGGCGAGGTGCTGTCGTTCCTGGACGCCGACGCCACCGAATCGGCGATGCGGCGCGTGCTTGCGGACGGCGTCCCTCGGCTGAACCAGTTCACCACCGGCCGCACCGCGGCCGACCCTGACACGGAGCACGCCTGGCGTGTGTCGTTCTACCGGCTGGAGGACGCGTCCGGGCAGGTGATCGGGCTGGCCACCTCGGTCGTGGACGTAACCGAGCAGCTGCGGGCGGCTGCCGCCGCCGTCCGGACCCGGCGGCGCCTGGCCCTGATCGCCGACGCGTCCGCGCGGATCGGCACCTCCTTCGACCTTGAGGTCACCGCCCGGGAGCTGGCCGACATAGTCGTGCCGGAGTTCGCCGACATAGTCGCCGTCGACGTCCTCGACTCCGTGCTGGGGGGCACGCAACCCCACGACGACGGCGACACGGCGTCGTTTCGTGCGCTCGCGGTGAAGACCGCCTACCCCACGCCGGCAGTCCGGGCCGCCGACCCGGTCGGCGAGCTGGCGAGTTACGACGCCACCCGGCTGGTCACCCAGTGCGCGAGATCCGCCCGCCCCGTCCTGGTGTCCCGTGTGCGGGAGAGCGACCTTGCCCGTATCGCCCGCGACGCGGACGCCGCCACCCTGCTGAAGGAGGCGGGCCTGCACTCCTATCTGGCGGTGCCGCTGATCGCCCGCGGTGAGGTCCTCGGCGTCCTGGACCTCAAACGCGCTCGCGACCAGCAGCCCTTCGACCACGACGACCAAGTGCTCGCCGTCGAACTCGCCGCCCGCGCGGCGGTATCCATCGACAACGCCCGCTGGTATCAGCGTCAACGCCGCGCCGTGCTCACCCTGCAACGCCACCTGCTGCCCTCCGAGCCCGCCCCCAGGCCCGGGCTGGAGATCGCCTACCGATACCAGCCCGCTGCGGCGGCGGACGAGGCCGGCGGGGACTGGTTCGACGTCATCCCGCTGCCCGATGAGCAGACCGCGCTGGTGGTCGGCGATGTGATGGGCAGTGGCATCAACGCGGCCGCGACCATGGGCCAGCTGCGCATCGCCGCCCGCACCCTGGCCGCACTCGGGCTGGAACCCGATGCTGTCCTCACTCAACTCGACGACATCGCCGTGGGTCTGGACAGCGCCATGGCCACCTGCGTCTTCGCCGTCTACGACCCGCACCTCCTGCGCTGCCGCATGGCCACTGCCGGCCATCTGCCTCCTGTGCTGACCCGGTCGGGTCACGTGCCGGAATTGCTCGAACTGCCCACCGGAGCCCCTCTGGGTGTCGGCGGCGTCCCCTTCGAGACGGTCGAGTTCCACCTGGGTATCAGCGACGAACTGGTCCTCTACACCGACGGGCTGGTCGAGACCCGCGACCAGGACATCGACGCCCGCCTCCAGGCGCTCACCGACCTGCTCAGCAACCCCCGCCGCCCTCTGGAAGAGACCTGCGACTTCCTGCTGGGCGCGCTGCGCCACCAGGACGACCACGACGACGTAGCCCTGCTCATCGCCCGGACCCAACATCTGCAGTCCGGGCACGAGCCGTGAAGCCACGGCGCGGCGTCCTGACGATCCCGTCCGGCTGCGGGGCCTCGTGGCCGGGATGGGGCACAATCCCCGGCGCCGTGGTCCGCAGCCGCATACCTACGGCGCCGAGGGCATACCCACTCTCTCTCGCGCAGGCGGGGCAGTACTCCGCGGGCGGGCGGTGCCGGTTGAGGCGGTCGGCGTTGCATCCTGTGCGCCGGCCGGGGGCGCTCGGCGTCGGCAGCGGGCTGACCGCGGTCGGCGCGCGCCAGGACTGCGGTGGTCATGCCGGGCAGCTGCCCAGCCGGGGGACGTCGGCGGTGGATCGATCACTACCGCCGCGAGCCCCGTCGGTGCGGCAGCGGGGGGCGGGGCGGGGCAACATGGAGGTCATCAGGGCTTCCCCTTCGGACGCGGCAAGGGCGGTCTGACGCCCCGCTCGGTCTCCCCGCTCACGGTCGGGTGGCGTTACCTTGAAGCTTCTGCGCAGGGACGCGTTGACAGCGGTTGGCAACCGACGTATCCCGGAACCTGAGGGTGAAAGGCACGTTCGAGGCCGAGACCGGCCGGTGCGGTTGCCGACCGTGATTCGCCGGGCCCGGACGCCGCGGCCCAGGTGTGCCGCTGAGCAGCCCTGGCACCTGCCCAGTGGGGAGCATGGAAAAGGAGCGGGATCATGGCACGCTCGATCGGTATCGACCTCGGTACGACGAACTCGGTCGTCAGCGTTCTGGAGGGCGGCGAACCGGCTGTGATCCCGAACGCCGAGGGCGCCCGGACCACCCCGTCCGTTGTGGCATTCGCCAAGAGCGGCAACGTGCTGGTCGGCGAGGTCGCCAAGAGGCAGGCGGTGACCAACGTGGAGCGCACCGCCCGGTCGGTGAAGCGGCACATGGGTGAGGCGGCCTGGCGATTCCCGGACTCCGGCAGCGTGGACGGGAAGCGCTACACCGCGCAGGAAATCTCCGCACGGGTCCTGCAGAAGCTCAAGCGCGATGCGGAGGCCTATCTGGGTGAGGACGTGAGCGACGCCGTGGTCACCGTGCCCGCGTACTTCAACGACTCGCAGCGCACCGCCACGAAGGAGGCCGGGGAGATCGCCGGTCTGACGGTACTGCGGATCGTGAACGAACCGACCGCTGCGGCCCTGGCGTACGGCCTGGACAAGGAGAACGACCAGACGATCCTCGTCTTCGACCTCGGCGGTGGCACGTTCGACGTGTCCCTCCTGGACATCGGCGAGGGCATCGTGGAGGTGAAGTCCACCAACGGCGACACCCACCTGGGCGGCGACGACTGGGACCAGAGGATCGTCGACCACCTGGTGAAACAGTTCAAGAACAACTACGGGGTCGACCTGGCCAAGGACAAAATGGCCGTTCAGAGGCTACGCGAGGCCTCGGAGAAGGCGAAGATCGAACTGTCCGCGGCAACCGAGACGACCATTAATCTTCCCTACATCAGCGCCTCCGCCGAAGGCCCGCTGCACCTCGACGAGAAGCTCACGCGTGCCCAGTTCCAGCAGCTCACAGCGGACCTCCTGGAGCGCTGCAAGAACCCGTTCCACCAGGCCGTGAAGGACGCGGGAATCAAGGTCTCCGGTATCGACCACGTGATTCTGGTCGGCGGCTCCACCCGGATGCCCGCCGTCACGGGCCTGGTGGAGGAACTGACGGGCAAGGACCCGCACAAGGGTGTTAACCCGGACGAGGTCGTCGCGATCGGCGCAGCACTGCAAGCCGGTGTCCTGAAGGGCGAGGTCAAGGACGTCCTGCTGCTGGACGTCACCCCGCTGTCCCTGGGTATCGAGACCAAGGGCGGCATCATGACCAAACTGATCGAGCGCAACACCACGATCCCGACCAAACGCTCGGAGATCTTCACCACGGCCGAGGACAACCAGCCGTCCGTCCAGATCCAGGCCTACCAGGGCGAACGTGAGATCGCGGCCTACAACAAGAAGCTCGGCGTGTTCGACCTGACCGGTCTGCCCCCGGCCCCGCGCGGCCTCCCGCAGATCGAGGTCAGCTTCGACATCGATGCCAACGGCATCATGCACGTCGGCGCAAAGGACCTCGGCACCGGCAGGGAACAGAAGATGACCATCACCGGTGGTTCCGCGCTGCCCAAGGACGACATCGAGCGGATGATGCGCGATGCCGAGGCCCACGCGGAGGAGGACCGCCGCCGCAAGGAGGCCGCCGACACCCGTAACAGCGCCGAACACCTCCTCTACACCACCGAGAAGCTCCTGGCCGAAAATGCCGACAAGATCCCCGCGGATGTCAAGACGGACGTCGAGAACGCCCTGGCCGACGTCAAGGAGAAACTCAAAGGCGACGACACCGCCGCCCTTCGCTCCGCCGTGGAACGAGCAGCCACCGCTGCTCAGAAGATCGGCACTGCCCTCTACTCCCAGGCCCGGACGGATCAGCCCCCCGGTCCTGCTGCCGGCGCCGGACAGGGCGGCGAAGAGGATGTCGTGGACGCGGAGATCGTGGACGATGACACCGCGAAGGGAGGCACGTGATGAAGCAGCCGGCCCTGCCCCCGCGTCCGGATCTCCCACCTCCCGTGGTCATCCACGACCGCAGGAGCATCGATCCCGTCACTCTCCGGCCTCCCCGACCCGAAGGTCAGGAGGCCACACCGTCGGCGCACCCGGCAGCGACGGCCGGCCCACCGGTTGCGGGCAGCCGAGCCGCCCACAGTCCGTCCGGCCCGGAGAACCGCATCCGGCAGTTGGAGGCGGACCTGGCCGAGCGCACGGCGGACCTGCAGCGGGTCAAGGCGGAGTACGACAACTACCGCAAAAGTGTGCGGCGGGACCGCCTCGCGATCCGGGAAGCGGCCGTCGCCAATGTCCTGGCCGGGCTGCTGCCCGTCCTGGACGCCATCGACCGGGCCCGGGCCCAGGGCTACGTCACCGGGGGCTTCCACCAAGTCGCCCGGATTCTGGAGTCCCACCTCGCCGCGCTGGGCCTGCACAGTGTTGGCGAAGCAGGCGAACCATTCGACCCCCGTATACACGAAGCCCTCACTTCCACCACCGTCTCCGGCACCACCAGCGCGACCTGCATCGAGGTGCTGCGTCCCGGCTACCGGGTCGGCGCACACCTGATGCGCGCGGCACAGGTGGCCGTAGCCGAGCGGCCGGCCCTGAGCCCACCCCCGCCCCGCTGACCAACGGCGGGCCACAAGCGGCCGCGCCGCAGAACGTGACCGACCTACTGGCGGCGAGCCGACGGCTGCTGCTGTCGACGGAATGGAACACTCACCGGATGCTGAGCTGTCCGGATCCGGTCATAGCTCCCACTCCGCGTCGACATAGCCCATCGTCCGGTTCATCGCGATGGCATTCGCGTTCGCGGGGTGATGGAAAGTGCGGACCTTGGTCACGCCACACAGCTCCGCGAAGCTCAGACCGAACCCCTTCATCGCGACGGAAATGCCACGGCCGCGATAGCCGGCTCTCACACCGGTCATCTCGTTGAAGACGAAGCCGCTGTGTTTCGACGCCGCGGCCATCCCGATCCATGTGTCGCCGTCGAGGGCAATCACAATGCCGCGTGGATCATAGGACGGGACCTCGATCCGCTGCCGGACATATTCGTCGAACGTGCAGAACTCGCCCCTGTCCGGGATGTCGGCGGAACACTCCTTGTTCAGCTCATAGAGCACACGGCGATGATCCGGGGTGTCACCCAACGCTGCCAGCGTGGTCAATCGGATGCCGGCTCCGCGGCACGCCTCCACATACCGTTCGAAGCGTTGCACAGGGCACGTCGTCAGATCGAGTTCGAGCTTCACCCACTGGTCAGCCATGCGTTCCCCTTCGCTCCGGCATGATCCATGCCCACTCATCCTGCTGGATCGACCGGGTGGAGGGCAACGCCGGGTCCCGTGGATCAGCTGCTCGGCCCGGCAGCAGACCGCTCACGGAAGAGATCATCTGGTGTGCGTGGGCGACTCAGGGACAGGACCCGAATGCGGCTGTTCAACGTCCGGCCTGCACTCGCTCAGTAGCAGCCGTCGAGTCGGTCGACGAGTGTCCGAAGCGCGCGGGCTCGGCGCCGGGACATGCCGAGCGTCACGGAAACTCCCTGTCCTCGGGCGATGAGCCTTCCTGCGGTCGGCCGCCCTCGCTGAACACGGCCGGGGCCCTCACCGCGAGGATCGGCGCGGTCACGACGGGGAACGCCGCGCTGCATGCCGGGGTCTGTGGAGCGGACGGCGCGGAGGCAGGCAAGCGGGGCTGTCACCTCACGGATGGCCCCCCGGTCGGAGGGCCGGTGGAGGCAGGACATAGCGTGTGCGGTGGAGAGTACTAAGCCAAGCCTTACTTCTACTGCTCTCTGCCCGCGTTCAACCGCCCCATGGAACGAAGGAACAACAGCCCCATGACACGCCCTGTCCGCGTCGCCATTGTCGGAGCCGGCCCCGCCGGTATCTACGCAGCCGACGCGCTGTTGAAATCCGAGTGCGCACTGGACCCGGGTGTATCGATCGACCTGTTCGAGCGCATGCCCGCCCCCTTCGGCCTGATCCGTTACGGAGTGGCCCCTGACCACCCCCGGATCAAGGGCATCGTCACCGCGCTGCACCAGGTACTGGACAAGCCGCAGCTGCGGCTGTTCGGCAACGTCGACTACCCGCATGACATCGGCCTCGACGAACTGCGCTCCTTCTACGACGCGGTGATCTTCTCCACCGGCGCCGAAGCGGACCGCCCCCTCGACATACCGGGGATCCACCTCGACGGCTCCTACGGTGCGGCCGACTTCGTCTCCTGGTATGACGGGCACCCCGAGGTGCCGCGAACCTGGCCGCTGACGGCCGAGAAGGTCGCCGTTCTCGGTGTGGGCAATGTGGCCCTGGACGTGGCGCGCATGCTCGCCAAGACCGCGGACGAGCTGCTGCCCACAGAGATCCCGGCGAACGTGCACGAAGGCCTCAAGGCGAACAAGGCGCTGGAGGTGCACGTCTTCGGGCGGCGCGGTCCGGCGCAGGCCAAGTTCTCCCCGATGGAGCTGCGGGAACTGGACCACTCCCCCAACATCGAGGTCATCGTCAACCCCGAGGACATCGAGTACGACGCGGGCTCGATCGAGACCCGGCGGGGGAACAAGCAGGCGAACATGGTCGCCTGCACCCTGGAGAACTGGGCCATCCGGGACGTGGGCGACCGGCCCCACAAGCTGTTCCTCCACTTCTTCGAGTCCCCGGTCCAGGTTCTCGGGGACGACGGCAGCGTGGTCGGCCTGCGTACGGAGCGGACGGAGCTGGACGGCACCGGCAACGTCCGCGGCACGGGGCGATTCACCGACTGGGATGTCCAGAGCGTCTACCGGGCGGTCGGGTACTACTCGGATGAACTGCCGAAGCTTCCGTTCGACCCCGCCTCCGGAACGGTCCCTCACGTCGCCGGACGGGTTGTCGAGGGTGCGGAGCCGATGCCCTCGGTGTACGTCACCGGGTGGATCAAGCGGGGACCGATCGGCCTGATCGGCCACACCAAGGGCGACGCCAACGAAACGGTCGCCTGTCTGCTGGAGGACCGGGCCGCGGGCCTGCTGTCGGCCCCGACGCAGCCTGATCCGGACGCGGTCGTCGCCTTCCTCCAGGCGCGCGGTGTCCGCTACACCACGCGTGACGGCTGGCACCGCCTGGACGCACACGAGCAGGCTCTCGGTGCGGAACAGGGCCGTGAGCGCATCAAGGTCGTGGAGCGCGGCGCCATGCTGGACGCGTCCGGCGCCTGACCGTACGGCTGCGTCACCGGTGGTCGCCTCGGCGGGGACCACCGTTGACGCAGCACGTTGCGCAGAGTGCTGTGCGGGCGGGCCGGCCTGGGGGCGTTGAAGGTTGTCGTGAACGGTGCAACGATTCCGGGGAACCGTTCGCCCGCCCTCGGAGGGAACGCCTCGATGGATGACGAGCTCCGCCCCACGGCCGCGACAGTCTTCGACGCTCTCGGCGCCGACTACGAGCGAGCCTTCGCCGCCTCGGCAGCGCACCGGGCCTCGCTGCAACGCCTGCTGACCCGACTCGCCCCGCACAGCCGAATCCTGGACGTAGGCAGCGGAACCGGCCGGCCGACCGCACAGAGCCTGGCCGACGCCGGTCATGACGTGTTGGGGGTCGATGTCTCGCCGGTGATGGTGGACCTCGCGGCCCGGCAGGTACCCGGGGCGGCCTTCCAGTGCGCCGACATCCGTGAACTGGCGCTGGAGAGCGAGAGTTTCGACGCTGTCTGTGTGTACTTCTCGCTCCTGCAGATGTCGCGGGGCGAACAGTCACGGCTGCTGCGGCAGCTCGGGCGGTCGCTGAGGCGCGGAGGGCACCTGGTCGTGGCGACGGTGCCGCTGGATGTGGAGGATGTCGGCGCCGAATTCATGGGCCAGAAGGTGCACGTGACCAGTTTCGGCGCCGATGAGTTCACCTCGGTGGTGACCGGGGCAGGTCTGGCGGTCCAGTGGGAGCAGAGCAGTGTGTTCGCCCCGTCCCACCCTGAGGCGGTACCCGAGCCGCACCTCTTCCTGCACTGCGTGCGCATCTGACGCACGGGGATGATCGACGGATGCTGGTCCGCGTGGAGGCGGTGGTTCGGGGCCCGGCGGGGCTGAGGGTGCGCGTCCACTCCGACGTGGGAACGGCGGTGGCGCTCTGGCGCGGCGCTCCGGAGGACGTGCCCTTCACCGTCCAGAAGATCGCCGATATCGCGTCCTGGCAGCTGCGGCCGGGCCGGAAGCCATAGGACCTCGGCTCGAACCGCGCTTCCCACTCGGGTTCCAGCGCGTTCTTCACGCGGGCCTGGAGGACCCGGTCACGGATGACCAGGATGCCGAGTGGTCGCTGTTTCCCGTTGCTCTTGGGGATGAACACTCGCCTGACCGGTCTGGCCCTCCAGGGCTTCGACGACCGATGGATCCCGGCCGCCAGCGTGCCCCTCGCCTTCGGCGTGAGGGCTCGTTCCCCGTCGATGCCAGCGGTCATGCGACCACTGCTCTGCTGCGTCACGCGCTTCACGCTGACCAGCGTGTTGCTGCGGCTTCTCAGCATGAGCTTCTGCAAGTTGCGGACCTTCTTGAGGTCCCCGTCCTGCGTCGCCTTGAAGATCCTCTGCCTCAGCCGCCGTACGTTCTCCTCGCTGGTGGCCCAGTCGATGCCGTGCCAGTCGAGTAAGTCGCCCTCGGGTCCGTTCACCGCAGGCGTGAGCGTCACGCCAGGTGCCGTGACCTCCATGTTCGCCTCCGGTGTCTAACTTGTCCTTCGGTTCCGGCTTCCTTGCAGTGGTGACTTCAAAGGCTCACCTGATCCACGTGGGCACCCTTGTCGGGCCGGGCCACCAGGGGCCCGTATCCGGCGAGTTATGCGAGAGGCGGGTGAAGGTCCCGTCCCCCGGTTTCCTCCGGCCTTTCGGCCTGCCAGGCATTCGCTTCTTGGATCTTCCTTCTCCCGCTGGGGAGTTCAGCTTTCCTTGCGGTCGGCCTACCAAGGCGGGTGGCCTGGACCCCGTCGGGGTTTCCACGTTCCGCACCAGTAAGACGCGGCTGGGGTGGGCGCCCCCTCTACCCCGGGACCAGCGGTGTTGAAGTTCCCCCCGCTGCCAGGACAGGGTCGCCTTGCCGCATCGCGCCCGGGAGGCGACCGCGTCCATCGACATGGCCTCGTAGCCGACCTCGAGCATCACCTCCAAGGCCGCAGTGAGGATCTCCCTCTCCCGCGCGTCGACTACACGTGGGCGCCGCACTACCGGGCGCGGGGTGTCGGTGGCCACCGCCCACTCCCTCCAGTTGAGACGAAACCGTTCCGTCTCAAACGGCAGATCCCTCGGAGGTGAAACGCAACCGTTCCATCCCGCGCCGCGGGGAGGCGGCCGCCGAGCGACCGCAGGGCGGCACCCCGATCAATATGTGACCCACATCACAGTCAAGTCCTGTCAGGAACCAGGGCATTATCTCGCTCAAGGGGCACAAGCGAACAAACAGGAGCAACACCATGAAGCACCGCATCATCGTCCTTGGCGCCGGATATGCCGGGGCCTACGCGGCCGGGAACCTGGCCCGCCGCCTCTCTCCCGCGGACACCGAGATCACCGTGGTCAACGCAGAGCCGGACTTCGTCGAGCGGTTGCGCCTGCACCAGCTCGCGGCTGGCCAGCCGATCCAGGCCCGCAAGCTCGCCGACGTCTTCGCGGGCACCGGGGTGCGGCTGCGTCTGGCGCGCGTCACCGCCGTCGACCCCGCGCGCCAGACCGTCTCCGTGACCGACGGGGAGGGCGACGACGAGGTCGCCTACGACACGCTCTTCTACGCGCTCGGCAGCCGCGTCGCCGACCGCGGCGTTCCCGGCGTGGCCGAGCACGCCTTCGACGTCACCGGCCGCCCCTCGGCGCTGCGTCTGCGCGAGCGCCTGGACAGCCTGGCCGAGGGCGGGACCGTGCTGGTCGTCGGCGAGGGCCTGACCGGCATCGAGACCGCCACCGAGATCGCGGAGTCCCGGCCCGGCCTGCCGGTCGCGCTGGTCGCCCGCGGCGAGCTGGGCGCCCGGCTCTCCCTCGGGGCCCGCCGCCACCTGCGCGAGGCCTTCGACCGGCTCGGCATCACCGTCCTGGAGCACACCAGCGTCGAAGCCGTCGAACCGACGCGGGTGCTCTGCGCGGACGGCACCTCCCTGCCGTCCGACGCAACCGTGTGGACGGCCGGGTTCGCCGTCGCCCCCATCGCCGCCGCCAGCGGCCTGGAGGCCACCGAGAACGGCCAGATCATCGTCGACAGCACCATGCGCTCGGTCTCGCACCCGAACGTCTATGCCGCCGGCGACAGCGCCTACGCGATCGGCGACAACGGCCGGCCGCTGCCGATGTCCTGTGCCTCGGCCGGCTACACCAGCCGACAGGCCATGGATGCGATCGTGGGACGCCTGACCGGCCGCCGGATCCCGAGCACCAAGCTGGTCTACCCCGGCAATCACATCAGCCTCGGCCGGCGGGACGGCATCCTGCAGACGGTCGACGACGAAGCGCATGCAAAGCCCAAGTACGTGGGTGGCCGGAAGGCCGCCCAGGTCAAAGCAGGCATCCTCAGGATCGCCCTATGGGGCATCTCCCACCCGACCTTCGGCATGCCGAAGCGCAAGCGCCACCTGGCCACCACGCCGGACCAGCCCGCCGAGAAGACCGCCGCATAGCCGCATAGGGTGGTCCACGTGGACAGCACCACCACCGACCGCTTCGACACCGGTCGATTCGAGGCCAGCCGGAACCGGCTGGCCTCGCTGGCATACCGCCTGCTCGGCTCCGCCGCCGACGCAGAAGACGCCGTGCAGGACGCGTTCCTGCACTGGCAGGCCGCCGACCGCGAGCGGATCAAGGTTCCGGAAGCATGGCTGACCAAGATCATTACTAACCTGTGCCTCGACCGGCTCCGCTCGGCACAGGCACGCCGCGAACGCGCGGTCGGCGTCTGGCTGCCCGAACCGCTCCTCGACGGCGATCCCATGCTCGGCCCCGCCGACACCTTCGAACAGCGCGAATCAGTCTCCCTGGCCGTGCTGACCCTCATGGAGCGCCTCTCACCCATCGAGCGGGCCGTCTACGTCCTGCGCGAGGCCTTCTCATACAGCCACGCAGAGATCGCCGAGATCCTCGACATCACCGAATCCGCCAGCCAGCAACACCTCCACCGGGCCCGACGCCGCATCACCGCCGCACGCCGCGGCGGCGGCGGCGGCGAGGTCGACCCCGCGTCCGCCCGCAGAATCGTCGAGGAATTCCTCGCCGCCGCCTCATCGGGCCGCACCGAAGTGCTCCTCCGCCAGGTGCCGGTAGGCCGTGAAGTAGCCGTCCTGCCATGCCTGACAGGAGGCGAAGGCGAAGTTCAGCTCGCGGGGAGAGGCCCAGATGGCAGGGGTGGTACGGGTACGGCCCGTCCGGGACACGTAGTCGCCCACCCGGAAGCGGTAGTAGTACTCACGGTTCGGATGCAGGCCGTGGATCTCGGGGTGCACGGAGTGTGCGAGTTCGGGAGAGGCGATCACGCTGCCCCTCTGCACGGGGCGGCGGAAGCGTTCGTCCGCGGCCACCTCGTACTCCACCCGGACCGCGCGGCCCGGCATGCCGCCCAGCCCGTCGGCGGCGAACGGATCGGGGGCGAGGCGGGTCCACAGCACGACACCATCGGACCGGGGGTCTCCCGAGGCCACGCCCAGCGTGAAGGGGTTGCCGCTCAGCGGCGGGGCGGCGAACGCCAGATCCGGCCTGCCAGAGCCCCGTCCCCAGCGCCAGAGCGGCCGCTCCGGCGCCGCCGAAGCCGAGCAGATGCCTCCGGGACAGAGATTGCGCGGTCAAGGGAACCTCCAGTGCTGGCGAGTTCGGGCGTCGCCAGTACCGTCGTGGTCGGCGGTGTCCGCCAAGGTTCCCGGGTGCGGACGCGGATGGGCCATTTGAGCAACTCTGAGTGACGGACTCATGGTTGGCGGACTCCGCGCACTTCGGGAAGGCTACTCCGCCGGTGATCCGCCGGACCACCGACGCCGCCGTACAACCCTCACGCCGTCTCGTCGGTCTCGTGACGCGCAACCGTTCTCCCGTAGGGGCCGCCCAGTCCGGCCCCTTGCGGATCGTGCCAACGCCCACAGTCCGCGTACCGCATCTGCCCCAGAAGCCCTCACATGGATGAACCCGACTGGTACTGCGACGAAGTCATTCCCCGGAGGATCGACATCGACGTGGTCGTGGAGACCGACAGCGTGCCGACGTTCCGGCCCCCTGTCCCGGGCTTCGGCAAGGACCACGTCATCGTGGTGCCGAAGCACCATGTGCGCTCGCTGCTCGAACTCGACGCTGCCCTGGCCGCCCACCTGCTGGAGGGCGTCCGTATCGCCGCACGCGACGTCGTCGCCCGGCACGGGCTGCCAGGTGCTGACCACGCTCGGCGACGAGCAGCACAACCGGCACCTGCGCCTTCACATCGCTGCCGGGGACGGTGTCGCCCGGTTCGTCTCCCGGGATTGGCGGACCGGACGGGCTGGCCGAAGTCCGGGGGCAGGGCCATGAACAGTGGTGGCAGGGACAGACCGACGGCGGTCAACAGCAGACTGGTGCGCAATCCCCACCGGCCTGCCGGAAAGCCGCCGAGCAGTGAACCGAGCGGGGTCATTCCCATGCCGGCGAAACTGCTTGTCGCCGCGACTCGGCCCTCTGTCCGGATGGGTGCGATGGCCTGCCGGACGGCCATCACCATGACGTCGACCGGGAGTCGGTCGTCCAGGGCGGAAGGCTGCCGGTTCATCAAGGAACTGACGGCGTTCGACGCCAACAGGGTCGCGGCGCCGTTCGCGTACGAGTGGCACGACGACTCGGGAAACCGGTTCCGCTCCCCCAGGCGCGAGAACGGGGAATCGCTGCGGGCGGGCTCATGAGTGTGCGTCATGCCACGATCCGTGCCGCGTCGGCCGTGGGACGATGCCGGTGTGGTGCTGACGGGGGTACTGGACGCGATCGACGCCGTGGACTGGGCTGCCGTGCCGGGCCGTGCAGGGTGGTATCGGCCGGGCGACGCCGCGTCCGGGCTGCGCGATCTCGCGTCCGCGGCAGGGCTGGTGGCCGTGGCGGACGCGGCATCGCGGCTCGCGGGCGGCGGCCTGGTGCACGGCCACAGCGGGGCCGTGTTCCCTGCGGCCGTGATCGCGGCGCCGATCCTGCTGGACATCGTGGAGGGCGGGCACCCCTCGGCCGGACGGGCGGCGCTGGATCTGCTCGACGAGGCCCTGTCGTCGTACTCGTTCGCCGGGGACACCCGGATCGGCACGCCGTACGGCGCGGCGGTCCCGGTCTGCTGTGCACTCGCCGACCACATCCGTGCGCGGCGCGAGCTGCTCGCCGGTCACGGCAGGGCCGGCAAGTCGTTGCTAGTGCTGCCCCGCGCAAGTTCGTGGAGGGGTGTTGAGTCTGATCAGGCGGTCTTGAGTGGGCTGCCGTTATAGGTCCACCTGTACGGCTTCGC